>JAKAXN010000211.1 GCA_021816565.1 Actinomycetes bacterium | reverse complement strand
TGTCCTCCCCCAGGTCGTTGTGCACCAGGGCCGAGGTCAGGTCGTCCCGGGGGTTCTTCCGGCGGTCCTCGGCCAGCTCGTTCATGAGGCCGGCCAGCTCCATCCCGGCGCCGATCAGCGCGGCCATGACATCCTCCTGGCCGCCGATCATGTCGGGGTCGCCGGCGCCCAGGATGACGTTGGTGGCCCGCAGCACCGTCTCGAACTCGCTGCGGGGAATGCCCATCATGTCGCAGATGATCAGCAGCGGGAACGGCTGGGACAGGGCCTCGACCAGGTCGACCTCGCCCTGCTCGCAGAACCCGTCGATCACCTCGGTGCAGATACGCTCCACCGAGTCGAGGACGTTCTGGAGCTGCCGGGGGGTGAAGGACCGGGCCACGATCCCGCGCTGGCGGGCGTGGCGGGGGTCGTCCATGACTATGAACGAACCGAAGAACTCCGCTGCGTCGGTCGGGATGTCCACGATGGCGGTGGAGCCCCGGCCCGAGCAGAAGTCCTGCGGCCGCCGGCTGATCTCGGTCACCTCGGCGTAGCGGGTGACCGCCCGGAAGGTGATGTCCTCGTTGGTGAGCGGGTCCAGGGTGGTCACCGGGACGAACGGACCCAGCTCCCGGATCTCGGCGAACTGCCGCATCCGGGCGGCGAGCGGCTGGTGCCAGAACTCCGGCTCGGCGATGACTTGAGGATCGATGGGCATCGTTGGTCATCCTGCCAGACGGGGGTAGAACCGCGCCTATGACCGAGGCGCCCCCCGGCCGGCGGGGTCTCGACGAGTACCGGGCCAAGCGCGACTTCGGGCGGACCCCCGAGCCGGAGGGCGCACCCGACGCCGACCCGGCCGGCCCGGCCGGCCCGCCGGCCCGGGTCTTCGTGGTCCAGCACCACCGGGCCCGCCGGGACCACTACGACTTCCGCCTGGAGATCGACGGGGTGCTGGCCAGCTGGGCCATGCCCAAGGGCCCGACGCTGGACCCCTCGGTGCGGGCGCTGGCCGTCCACGTGGAGGACCACCCCATGGAGTACCGGGACTTCGAAGGGATCATCCCGGCCGGGGAGTACGGCGGCGGCGACGTGATCGTCTGGGACCGGGGCACCTGGCGGCCGCACGGCACCGACGACCCGGCCGCCGCGGTGCGCGCCGGCGAGCTGCACTTCGACGTGTTCGGGGAGAAGCTGAGCGGCCGCTTCGTGCTGGTCCGGACCCGCGGCCAACGGGGCCGGGAGCAGTGGCTGATGCTCCACAAGCACGACGAGGCCGCCGTGGACGGATGGAAGCCGGGGGATCACCCCCGGTCGGTCAGGACCGGCCGCACCAACGACGAGGTGGCCGCCGCTCCGGGTGCGGTGTGGCACAGCGACCGGCCGGTGGCCGAGGCCGAGGTGGCCGTGCCCGCGGCGGTGGCGGCCGGACCGTGGGAGGGTCCGACGGCGGAGGAGATCGCCGCGCTGGAGGGCCTGGGCGCCGCCGGGCGGTGGGTCCTGCAGGGCCGGGAGCTGAAGCTGACCAACCTGGACAAGGTGCTGTTCCCGTCCCGGCCGGGGGAGGAGCCGGTCACCAAGCGGGAGCTGATCCGCTACTACACCTCCGTGGGCCCGGCCATGCTCCCGTACCTGGCCGGCCGGCCGGTCAACCTGCACCGTTACCCGAACGGGGTGGACCGGCCCGGGTTCTGGCACAAGCAGGCGCCCGGGTACGCCCCGGAGTGGATGACCCGTTGGCGCTACCGCGACGCCTCCCCCGGCGACAGCGAGGACTATTTCGTCATCGACAGCGTCCCGGCGCTGGCCTGGCTGGCCAACTACGCGGCGGTGGAGCTCCACGCCTGGACCTCGAGGGTGCCGGCGGTCCACGAGCCGACCTGGGCCCTCATCGACATCGACCCGGGGACCTCCACCACCGCCGAGGAGGTCCTGGTCCTGGCCCGGCTGTACCGGGCCGGGCTCGAGCACCTGGGCGTCCACGGAGCCCCCAAGCTGACCGGGCAGCGGGGCGTCCACATCTGGATCCCGGTGACCGCCGGCTACACCTTCGCCGAGACCAGCGCCTGGGTGGAGAAGCTGTCGCGGGCCGTGGGGGCCACGGTCCCCGATCTGGTCAGCTGGTCCTGGCAGAAGGAGTCCCGGGGCGGCCTGGCCCGGCTGGACTACACCCAGAACGCCATCAACAAGACCCTGGTCGCCCCCTACAGCGTCCGGCCGGCCCCCGGGGCGCCGGTGTCGGCGCCGATCAGCTGGGAGGAGCTGGACTCGCCGGAGCTGCGCAGCGACGCCTGGACGGTCCGGACCCTGCCGGACCGTCTGGCGTCGGAGGGCGAGCTGTTCGCCCGGCTGGTCGGAGCGCCCCAGCGCCTCCCCCCGCTCTGACCCGCTCGCCGGCCCCCCGGCACACCTTCCGGTCCAACCGGATGATTTTCAGGTCGGGCGCAGCTCCACCACCGGGATGACCCGGGTGGTCTTGGCCGCGTACTCGGCGAAGCCGGGGTAGCGGCGGGCCTGCTCGGCGTAGATGCGGTCCCGCTCCGGGTCCATGACCGGCTCGGCTGCGGCCCGGTAGGTCTCGGTGCCGGCCTCCACCGACACCTCCGGGTGGGCGACCAGGTTGTGGTACCAGTCGGGGTGGGTGTCGGCGCCGGCTTTGGAGGCGAACACGAACCGCCGGCCCTCGAAATCGAGGTACATCATCGGGTTGACCCGTTCCTGGCCGCTCCTGGCCCCGGTGGTGTGGAGCAGGAGCATCGGCGCCCCCTCGAACTGCCCGCCCACCCGGCCTCCGTTGGCCCGGAACTCCTCGATGATCCTGGCGTTCCAATCATTGGTGTCGCTCATGGCTCCCGGTCTACCCGATTCCGGAGGGCCGGGGCGCGCCCGGGGCCCCGACCGTTGGCCGGGACCCCGGAAATGCCGAAATGGTTGAGCTCTTTTTAGAGGACGTGCCTACGGCTTCCGGCATGTCGGGTGAACAGGTAAGCGACCGCCAGTATCAACAGCAGGAACAGCAGTGGATGGACGGTGATACCCAGGACAACCGCAACCGCCGTGATGAGTAGGGCCACCAGGATGTCGAACAGCACGTCGCTCTCCTTTTCGCTCGTCGGGATGCAACTTGCGTACAGGAGTTCATTCCCAGTGGGACGGTTGGCCAATCAAGGAAAAGCCAACGGAGTCATATGTCCATTTATGCCGGTACCTTTGCTGCGAGAGGCGCCCGCCCGGAACTACCAGAAGCCGGGCAGTGGCGCAGGGGGCCGACCCCCGGCGTAGTCACGCAGGCGGGACCGGCCGGGTGCCGAGATGATGTCGATGACGTCGAAGACGGTGCCCGCCCCGGCGGCCCGTATCGCCGTGTACCCCTCCGAGCCGGGGGGCGGGACGTCCGTGGTGAGCACGACCGGCGGGCCGCCGGCGGTCGCCTCGCCGGAAACCGCAGCGGCCCGGCCCAGCACCCGCCACACGGTCTCCATGCGCAGCAGGCCGCCCCGCCGGCTGGAATGGGGGCCCGCCACCTCGAACAGCCACGGCCGACCGGTGGCGTCCTCGGCCCGGAACGCCACCGTCACGGCGGTGCGGGCCACCCGGTGGTTGCGCCCGGTGATGGTGAAGCCGGCCTCTACCAGGGCCTGCTCGGCCAGGCGGGAGGCGGCCGCCCCGTCGTCGCCGGCGGCCCCGTCGTCGCCGGCCGCCAGGTCGCCGGCGCTGGCCCCCTCGGCGGGGGTGCCCCTCACGCCGGCGAGGGCGTCGGTCACCCGCCGGCGGGCCAGCTCCACGTACTCCGGGTCCAGGTCGTATCCCACGTATCGCCGGCCCATCCGGGCCGCCGCGACCAGCGCCGAGCCGCTGCCCATGAACGGGTCCAGCACCAGGTCGTCGCGGTAGGTGTAGAGGCGGATCAGCTGCTCGGGCAGCTCGACCGGGAAGGGCGCCGGGTGGCCCACCCGGCGGGCGCTCTCAGGGGGGATGGACCACACGTCCAGGGTGAGGCTGAGGAAGTCGTCGGCCATCAGGGTGCTCTCGGACGGCAGCCCGGCGGCCCGGCGCTGCCGGGGGGTACGGGCCCGGTCGAAGCGGCCCTTGCTGGCGATGACGACCCGCTCGGTCACGTCGCGCAGCACCGGGTTGGCGGCGCTGCGGAACGAGCCCCAGGCGCAGGAGCCGCTGGCCCCCTCGGCCTTCTGCCAGATGACCTCGCCGCGGAGCAGGAGACCCAGATCGTCCTGGAGGATGCGGATGACGTCGGCGGACAGGCTGCGGTACGGCCGGCGGCCCAGATTGGCCACGTTCACGGCGATCCGGCCCCCCGGCTCCAGCTTCTCGACGCACTCGGCGAACACGTCGTGGAGCAGGTCCAGGTACTCGAGGTAGCTGGCCGGCACCCCGTCGCGTTCGAGTTCCTCCTCGTAGGCCTTCCCGGCGAAGTACGGCGGGGAGGTCACCACGAGGGCCACGGAGCCGTCGGCCACCGTGTCCATCCGGCGGCTGTCACCGGCTACGAACGGCTCGGCCACCGGCTGTGGCGGAGCCACGCGGTCATCGTCGGTCAGCGCCGGCGGGTGGAACCGGCCGTAGAACGCGCTGGCGTCGTGGCTCTCTCTTTTGCCCACCCCGAAGTTCGAGGTGGCGGTGCGCCGCCGGCCGGGGGGCCCCGAGCGGGGCGCGGTCTCCATGGGATCGAACCTAGGCGGCCGGGGGCGGGGTGTCGGTGACCGGCCGCCGGGGTAGCAGAACCAGAGAGTCCACGGCCATGGCCGGCACCAGCGACGACGACACACCGAGGAGGCTTGCCGATGCCGAAAGACGCCAAGGAGGATCTGCCGGGCACCATCCAGCGGTCATCGCCCAAGGCCCAGCGGACCTACGCCGAGACCCTGGAGAGCGCCCACGAGGAATACGACAGCGAGGAGCGGGCCCACCGCACCGCCTACGGGGCCCTCAAGCACAGCTTCGAGAAGGTGGGTGACCACTGGGAGCCCAAGGACTCCAAGGGCCCGTCGGACGAGCGCTCCAAGTCCCCCCGCGGGAGCAGGGGCGAGTCCGCCGGCGGGGTGGACGTGGAGGGCCACACCCGGGACGAGCTCTACGAGCGGGCCAGGAAGCTCGATGTCGGCGGCCGGTCCAAGATGAACAAGACCGAGCTGGCCCAGGCCATCGCCCGCAAGCAGGACTGACGCCCTGCTCAGGTGCGGTCCGGTGGCCGGCTCAGGCTCCGGCCGGGCCGGCCTCGGGACCCTGCTGGGGCAGCGGGACCAGCCGGAACGAGGCCCGGTCCATCTCCCGGCCGTCGATGCGCACGCTGAAGAAGTACGGCCCGTACTCCGGCAGCGGCAGGCCGAACAGCGGGATGGACATGGGCATCATCGACTCGTCGCCGTCGACCATGGTCGGCAGACGCATGGCGGTGAACACGATGTGGATCATGCCCCGGTCGGCCGGGTCGGCCTGCTCGGGGATCTGGTCGCTCAGCATCAGCCGGCGCTGGGACCCGTCGGCCTCCGACACCAGCTCGATGGTGAGGACGTGCTCGGCGTCGGTCTCGTTCCAGGGGATCTGCACCAGGATGGCCAGACACAGGTTGATCGGGTACGGAGCCTGGGTGGAGCTGCTGGCTATCAGTGATATCCCTGCGCCCGTGATGAACAGCTTCCCGCCGCTCACCTCGGCGAAGTCGCACAGCAGAACCTTTGAATCCATTCTCAGAACCTCTCGTTGGATCGACCGTCACTAGACACTAGGGAATCGGCGCCCGGCCCGAGAACCGCCCCGTCCGAGCCGGTACGGCGATGCACGGCGGTGGGCCTGTACGAAGCCGTGCCGTGGGCTCCGGTTGGGGGAGCTACCCATCCCGGCGGCCGTCATCCCCACCGCGACCGATGTCACCACCGCCGGTCGCCGCCGCGCCGGTCGTCGTCCCCGGCGCGGGGATCAGCCGGCCGCGGCGCAGCGGACGCAGAGCCGGGCGGCCGGTAGCGCCTGCAGGCGCTCCCAGCCGATGTCCCCGCCGCAGCGCTCGCAGCGGGTGTAGGACCCCCGGCGGGCCCGCTCGGCGGCCGCCTCCAGCTCGGCGACGCGCCGCTCCGTCCGGGCGATCAGCCCCGACACCCGGGCCCGCTCGAAGCCGATGGTGGAGCCCTCGGCATCGTGCTCGTCGTCGAGGCTCATCACCGCCGGGTCCGCCAGCTCGGCGAACTCGGCCCGCAGGTCCTGCAGGTCGGAGCGGGCCCGGCTCAACTCGCCCGCCAGGCGGTCGGCGGCCCGGTCGCTCACCGGGTCCCAGGGTAGCGGGCCGGCGGGCCGGGCGACGGCGGTTCGCCCCGGTTCGGCCTCTACAGTCGTCAGCGTGACCTACGACGTCGTTGGGCTCCTCGGCCGGGGCGGCTCGGCCGTGGTCGAGCTCGCCGTCGACGCCCACGGCCGGAGGGTGGCGACCAAACGGGTGGTGCTGGCCGGCTCCGCAGCCCAGATCCACGCCGCCCGGGTGCGGCTGCGGCGCGAAGCGCAGATCCTGAGCTCCCTGGCCCATCCCGGGATCGTCCCCGTCCTCGACATCGTCGACGACGGGACCGACGTGGTGCTGGTCATGCCGGCCATGGCCGAGAACCTCGAGGACCGGGTCCGGCGCCTCGGGCCCCGGCCGGCCGGGGAGGTGGTGGCCATCGGCCGGGTCCTGCTCGAGGCGCTGGCCGCAGCCCACCGCCACGGGGTGGTGCACCGGGACATCAAGCCGGCCAACGTGCTCTTCGACGGGCGGGGCGCTCCGGCGCTGGCCGACTTCGGAGCCGCCGTCACCGCCGAGATGACCGCCGGGCTCACCGGGTCGGGCGCGGTGCTCGGTACGCCCATGTGGATGGCCCCCGAGCAGGCCCGCGGTGCCCCGGCCGGGCCGCCGGGTGACGTGTTCTCGCTGGCCGCCACGCTGAGCTTCGCGGCGTCGGGGCGGGGTCCGTACCCGCCGGGCCCCCCTCTGGCCGTCCTGGGCCACGCCGCCGCCGGCCGGATCCTGCCTCTGCCCGGGGAGGTCCCGGCCAACCTGCGGTCCGCCCTGGCCCGCATGCTCGACCCCGATCCGGCCGGCCGTCCCAGCGCCGCGGCCGTCCTCGGCGGCGTCGGCCACACCCTGACCGCCCCGGCCCCGGCCGCCCCCCACCCGGCCGGCTCCCCCCACCCGGGGGGCCCGCCCCACCCGGCCGGCTCCCCCCACCCGGGGGGCCCGCCCCGCCCGGCCGGCTCCCCCCACCCGGGGGGCCCGCCCGGCCCGATCCGTTCCATCGGGCGCCGCCTGGCCCCCCTGGCCGCCCGGGCGGCCGGAGATCCCCGTCCGGAGCCCCGGCGCCGGCGCCGGTGGCCCCTGATAGCGGCCACTGCCGCGACGGCGGTGGTGGCCGCGGTGGTGGCTCTGGCCCTCACCGGTCCGGCCCCGGACCCGGCCCCGTTGGCGTCGGCGCCGTCGCCGACCGCCTGCACCCCCGAGCCGTACCAGCCGTGCGGCTCGGCCGGGCCGGCGCCCCACACCGACGGCTACGCCTGCCTGCCCGGCTGGTACGACCTCGACGGATCGGCGGCCGACGGATGCGAGTCGCGTTCTGACTACACCCCGGGCACGGTGCTCACCGACCGGGCCCCGGTCCGGGCCAACCTGGTGCCTCCCTACACCACCGATTCGTTCAGCACCCGGGTCAGCGGCCACGCCCTGGACCTGTGCTGGGGGACGCTGCACGTCACCCTCACCGCCCCGGCCGGCACCGCCGAGCGGGTGCAGGTGCTGAAGG
>JAKAXN010000210.1 GCA_021816565.1 Actinomycetes bacterium | reverse complement strand
TCGCCCGGGAGGGATCCATGCCCCCCGAGGTCGAGACCCACCTGGTGAACGCCGTGCTCACCAACGGGGCCCGCTACTACGTGGACCACGCCCACCCCGAGTACTCCACCCCCGAGTGCGCCAACGTGAGGGAGGTCATCCTCTACGACCGGGCCGGGGAGCTGATCCTGGCCGACTCGATAGAGGCGGCCAGCCGGGCCCTCCCGCCGGGCCAGAGCCTGGTCGTGCTGAAGAACAACTCCGACGGCAAGGGCAACTCGTACGGCACCCACGAGAACTACCTGATGGACCGGTCCGTCCCGTTCTCCCGGATCGTGACCAACATCATGCCCCACTTCGTCTCCCGCCAGATCTACACCGGCGCCGGCAAGGTCGGCTCCGAGGACAGCTCGTCGGGGCGGCCCGACGTGGAGTTCCAGCTCACCCAGCGGGCCGACTTCTTCGAGGAGGAGGTAGGCCTCGAGACCACGCTCAAGCGGCCCATCGTCAACACCCGCGACGAGCCGCACTGCGACGCCCACAAGTACCGCCGGCTGCACGTCATCGTGGGTGACGCCAACATGTCCGAGGTCTCCAACTTCTTGAAGGTCGGGACCACGGCGCTGATCCTGGCCATGATCGAAGACGACTGGTTCGCCCGGGCCAGCCGGGACTTCGCCATGCAGGCCCCGGTGGCGGCCATGCGGCAGGTGTCGTACGACCTGAGCCTGTCGAAGCCGCTCGAGATGGCCGACGGCCGCACCATGACCGCCCTGGAGATCCAGTGGGAGCACCTGGACCTGGCCAAGAAGTACACCGAAGACGTGGGCTTCGAGGCGATCGGCGGCGACCAGGTGGGGTATGACCTCCTCAGGCGGTGGGAGGCCACTCTCGCCGCCCTGGAATCCGACCCTATGTCCCTCGCCAACCAACTCGACTGGGTGGCCAAGTACCGCCTGATCAACGCCTACCGCGAGCGCCATGGCCTCAGCTGGCAGGACCACAAGCTGGCCGCGATGGACCTGCAGTACCACGACGTCAACCCGGCCCGCTCCCTCCACGCCCGGCTGGGCATGGAGCGCCTCCTGGACCCCGAGGAGGTCCGCCGGGCCGTCACCGAACCGCCCGAGAGCACCAGGGCCTACTTCCGGGGCAAATGTCTCCAGCGGTGGGCGTCTTCGATAGCCGCCGCCAACTGGGACTCCCTCGTGTTCGACCTCGGCGGGGATCCGCTCCGCCGGGTTCCGATGATGGAGCCGCTAAGAGGGACCCGTGCTCATGTCGAAGAATTGCTGAGTAGCGTGTCCAGTCCAGCCGAGCTGCTCGAGCGTCTGGGCTCGTAGAAAAAGAGGCACAGTCAAATGGCAGAACGAGAACAGATCAAGAAGTCGGCGCCGGCCCGCACCGAGGAGTCCGCCGTCGAGGAGGTCCCGACCACCAGCAAGAAGGGCGAGGAGCTCAAGGCCGAGCTCGACGACCTGCTGGACGAGATCGACGAGGTGCTCGAGGAGAACGCGGAGGAGTTCGTCCGCAGTTATGTCCAGAAGGGCGGGCAGTAGCTGTTGTGCCCGGTAGGGTGCCGGGACCTATGAGTCTCCCCATGTTCGACCCGACCGAGGCGCCCGGGCCGAGCTTCACCGACGTCCTCCGTCGGGTCGGCCTCGATCCCTTCGCGCCTCTCGCCGGCTCGGCCGGCTCCAGCCCACCGTTCGAGATCCGACACGGCACCACGATCGTCGCCCTGAGGTACGCCGAGGGGGTCATCATGGCCGGCGACCGCCGGGCCACCGCCGGGTCGTCGATCGCCCACCGGGCCATGGACAAGGTCCACCCGGCCGACCGCCACAGCGGCGTGGCCATCGCCGGTGCGGCCGGGCCGGCCATGGAGATGGTGAAGCTGTTCCAGCTGCAGCTGGAGCACTACGAGAAGGTGGAGGGCGCCGCTCTCAGCCTCGAAGGCAAGGCCAACCAGCTGTCGCAGATGGTCCGGTCCAACCTGGGCATGGCCATGCAGGGCTTCGTGGTGGTACCCCTCTTCGCCGGCTACGACCTGCGCCGGGGGGTGGGCCGCATCTACTCCTACGACCCCACCGGCGGTCGCTACGAGGAAACCGACTTCCACGCCGACGGCTCCGGCGGCCGCGACGCCCGCACCACCGTCAAGCTGGGGTGGCGGCCGGACCTGTCCCGGGCCGATGCGGTCGAGCTGGCCGTCCGGGCCCTGTGGAACGCCGCCGACGAGGACTCCGCCACCGGTGGCCCCGACGCCGTGCGGGGCATCTACCCGACCGTGGCCACCATCACGGTGTCGGGTTTCGAGTACCTGGCCTCCGAAGAGGTGGCCGAGCGCTTCGCCTCCGTGGTGAGCGGCGGGGAGAGCCTGTCGTGAGCCGGGCCGGCAGCTTCCCCGGCCCCGGTGCCACACCGTCAGGGAAGGCGGTGGCCCGATGAGCATGCCTTTCTACGTGGCGCCAGAGCAGTTCATGAAGGACAAGGCGGACTTCGCCCGGAAGAACATCGCCCGGGGTCGTCCGCTGGTCGCCGCGGTGTACTCCGACGGCATCTTGATCTGCGCCGAGAACCAGTCGAAGACCCTCCACAAGGTGAGCGAGATCTACGACCGGATCGCCTTCGCCGGCGTGGGCCGCTACAACGAGTTCGACTCCCTGCGCCGGGCCGGGGTGCAGCACGCCGACGTCAAGGGCTACCAGTTCAGCCGGGAGGACGTCGACGCCCGGTCCCTCGCCAACCTCTACGCCCAGTACATGGGGAACGTCTTCACCCACGAGTTGAAGCCGCTCGAGGTGGAGATCCTGGTGGCCGAGGTGGGTCCGCAGCCGGGCAGCGACCAGATGTTCCACATCCTCTACGACGGCTCCGTCGTCGACGAGGACCGCTACACGGTCCTCGGCGGGGAGGCGGAGTCCATCACCACCCGCCTGGAGGACGGCTTTTCCACCGACTGGCCCCTCGAGGAGGTCGTGCGCCGGGTGGCCCGGGCCCTGCTCGGCGACCGGGAGCCGGTGGCTTCGGACCTGGAGGTGGCGGTGCTGGCCCGCACCAACGGCCGCCGGGCGTTCCGCCGCCTCGACGACGCCGAGGTCGACGCCGCCCTGCGCCAGGCCGGCTAGCGCCAGCCGTTGGTCGATGACGGGGCCGGCCCTCCAGGGGCCGGCCCCGTCTCGCGCCCCCGGTCAGAACCCCGCCTGGGGGGACCGGCGCCGCACCCCTTCGGGCAGGTGCAGGGTCAGCAGCTTCTGCATCACGTCGGGCGGCACCCGCGAGGGGGTCAGCAGCGACACCGCGATCATGGCGGCGAAGGAGAGGGGGACGGTCCAGATGGCCGGCACTCCGAGCAGGACGGCGGCCCACCCGCTGCGGCCGGCCCCGGCCAGGGCCGCCACCACCGCGGCCGAGGACGTGCCACCCCCGAGCACGAGGCCGGTCAGCGCCCCCGGCCAGGTCAGCCGGGGCCACCAGATGCCCAGCACCAGCAGCGGGCAGAAGGAGGAGGCCGCCACCGCGAAGGCCCACCCGACCAGAACGTTGATCGACGTTCCGGCCACCGCCAGCCCGGCTGCGGTGACCGCCGTGCCGGCACCCACGGCGGACCAGCGGAACGCCCGCACCCCCTTTTTCATGATGTCGTGGGATATGGCCCCGGCCATGGCGATCAGGAGCCCCGAGGAGGTGGACAGGAACGCCGCGAACGCCCCGCCGGCCACCAGTGCCGACAGCACCCGCTGCGCCACTCCGGCGGCGGCCAGATGGGGGAGGGCCAGCACCACCGTGTCGGTCCGCCCCGACAGGTACAGCCCCGGGGCCTCGAGCCGTCCCAGCAGGGCGAACACGGCCGGCCAGATGTAGAAACACGACAGCAGCAGGACCACGAACGCGGTGGTGCGCCGGGCCGTCTGCCCGTCGGGGTTGGTGTAGAACCGCACCAGGATGTGCGGCAGCCCCAGGGCCCCGAGGAAAGTGGCCAGGATCACCCCGTAGGTGGCGGCCAGCGGGTGCGTCGAGTGGCCGTTCAGCCGGACCAGAGGCGAGGTCCACTGCTCGCCGGTCAGGAGGGGCGCAGCGCGCAGCGCCGGGCTGGGCGTCCCGGCCGGGAAACGCAGCGCCGTGCCGGCGTAGACCCGGTGCGCTCCGGCGGACAGGGCCAGGCGCGACACCGCTGCGCCGTCCACCCGGCCGTGGCCGGTCACCTCGGTGGGGACCCCGACGACGAGCGTCTCCGCCGTCGGGAACCGCACGGTGGTGGCCCGGGGGAACACCGGCGGGGCCGGGCCGTCCAGCCGCCCAACCGAGGGGTGGTGGAAGAAAGCCAGGAGGGCCACCGCCGGCAGGGCGATGGCGGTCAGTTTCACCCAGTACTGGAAGGACTGGACGAAGGTGATGCCCTTCATCCCGCCCCCGGCGATGGTGGCGGTGACGATCACGCCGAGGACCACCACCCCGACCCCGTAGGGTCCGCCGAAGGCGACCTGGAGGGTGACGCCGGCGCCCTCCATCTGCGGCAGGAGGTAGAAGGCGCAGATGAACACGACCAGCACGGTGGCCACCCGGCGCAGCAGGGGGGAATCCAGGCGGCCCTCGGCGAAGTCGGGGATGGTGTAGGCCCCGAAGCGGCGCAGCGGGGCGGCCACCGTGGCCAGCAGCACCAGGTAGCCGGCGGCGTAGCCCACCGCGTACCAGAGCGCCCCGACCCCGTCGGCCAGGGCCAGCCCGGCGATACCGAGAAACGACGCCGCCGAGAGGTACTCACCGGAGATGGCCGACGCGTTGAGCGAGGCCGGCACCTGCCGGGCCGCCACCAGGAAATCCGCCGGGGTGCGTGATATGCGCACCCCCCGCGAGCCGACGGCGACGGTGGCCACGGCCACCAGGACGACCCCTACCACCGCCCCGTAGTCGGTCAGCGGCCCGAGTCCGCTCACCGATCCCGCCGGTCGGTCATTCGTCCCTCAGCAACTCGACGAACCGCTCCTCCACCCGGTGGGCCCGTCTCACGTAGACGAAGGCCAGGACGACCAGCGGCGGGTAGATGCCGAAGCCGAGGACGATCACCGACAGAGGCACCGGACCGACGGACACCTCGCTGAGCCTGGGAACCAGGATCGACAGCAGGGGATAGGTGGCGACCACGGCGGCGGCCGGCAGGAGCACGCCGAGGGTCACCCCGAGCTGGGCCCGCATGAGGGACCGCAGCAGGGTCTCGGCGTAGTTGCCGGCGTCATAGAGGTCATCGGGCACCGGAAGTGACCGGGCCGGCGACGGCCGGCGGGGTGCTGCCCGGACCGCCACCCGGGGCGGGACCGGCGGGCCGGTCGGAGCGCCGGCCGGCCGGCGGCGGGCCCCGGTCACCGGGCCCCCGGCCTCACCGGCTGCCCCTGGCGTGGCGGACCAGGCGGTCCCGCAGCTCCCGCATGTGGCGGCGGCTGACCGGCAGCTCGGTGCCCGGCGGGACCTGCACGAACATCTGCGGCCCCTCGCTGCGCATCTCCCGCACCGCCCGGAGGCACACCAGGTACTGGCGGTGGATGCGGGCGAACCCCTCGGGCACCCAGGCCTCCTCCAGGCGGGCCAGGGCCAGGCGGACCAGCAGCGATCGGCCGTCGAAGGTGTGCAGCCGGACGTAGTCGCCGGCGGACTCCACCCAGGCCACCTCCGCCCGGGCCACCATCAGCGTGCGGCCGGGAGCGTCCACCGCCACCGTGTCGAGGGCCTCGACCCCGACCTGGGCGTCGCGGCCGGCGCCCGGCGGCACGACCCGGCGCAGCACCTGCTGGAGCCGCTGCTCGTCGAGCGGCTTCAACAGGTACCCGGCGGCCCCGACGTCGAAGGCCTCCAGGGCGTGCTCCTCGTGGGCGGTCACGAACACGATGGCCGGGGGCTCGGAGAACTGGGCCAGCACGCTGGCCAGCTCGATCCCCCCGAGCCCCGGCATGGCGATGTCCAGGACCACCACGTCGAACGACCGGTCCCGCAGCTGTCGCAGTGCCTCGGTGGCGTCGCGCACCGCCACCACCTCGCCGACCAGCCCCGAAGCGTGCAGGAGGTACTCGAGCTCGTCGAGGGCCGGCAGCTCGTCGTCGACAGCCAGGGCGGAGAGCAACGACACCGGAGCCGTCCTCACCCGGCCCGGACCCCGGTGGCGAAGTGGAATTTGGGCACGCTGAACGACACCTTGGTCCCGGCCCCGGGGGCGGTCTCCACCAGCAGGCCGTGGCTGTCGCCGAAGGTGGCGCGCAGCCGCTCGTCGACGTTGCGCAGCCCGACCGACTCGGTGCCACCCGACAGCGCCCGCTGGAGGCGGCGGGGCTCGGCCCCCGCCCCGTCGTCCTCCACGGTGATGCAGGCATCGGAGTCGGCGTCGCTGATGTCGATACGCAGGTGGCCGTGCCCGGCCGGCTCGAGGCCGTGGCGGATGGCGTTCTCCACCACCGGCTGCAGGGTCAACGACGGGAGGTGCACGCTGAGCACCTCCGGGGCGACCCGCAGGGTCACCGAGATGCGGTCACCGAAGCGGGCCCGTTCCAGATCCAGGTAGATGTCCACCAACCGGAGCTCCTCGGCCAGCGTGGTGTACTGGGCGTGGCTGGCGAAGCTGTAGCGGGTGAACTCGGCGAACGACACCAGGAGATCCCTCGCCCGGTCCGGATCGGAGCGGACGAACGACTCGATGGCGGTGAGGGCGTTGTAGACGAAATGGGGGGAGATCTGGGCCCGCAGGAACCGCAGCTCGGCCTGCACCGCCCGCTGACGGGACCGGTCCAACTCGGCCAGCTCCAGCTGGGTGGACACGAACTGGGCCACCTCGCCGCACAGCCGCAGCAGCCCCGCCGAGGCCGACGAGTCGAGGGCTATCAGGGCCCCCACCACCTCGCCCTCCACGTGGAGCGGGGCGATCACGCCGGCGGTCAGGGCGCAGGCCGCCGGCCCCGAGCAGCGCAGGTCCTGACCCGACAGCATCGACGGCCGGCCGGTCGCCAGGACCGCATCGAGGGGCCGGCGCAGCAGCCGGCGGTGCTCCTCGTCCACCCCTTCGGCGGCGATGATCCCCGACTGGTCGGCCACCACCAGCGCCCGGGTGCCGAGCAGCGAGCGCAGCGGCTCGAAGGCCCTCCGCATGGCGTCCGCGCTCAGGCCGGAGCGCAGCGACGGGGCCGCCTGGTTGGCCGTGTGCAGTGCCTCGTAGGTCATGCGCTGCCCCGGCGTGACCAGGCGGGGCCCCGAGCGGCGGGCAAACAGGGCGGCAGCGGCCAATCCGGCCACCACCACCGCCAAGACCACCCAAAGGACTTCTCGCACCAGCTTCCCCCGACTGTTACCAACCGGAGTGTGACACACCCGACCGCCGCAGTTCAGGGATCGACCGCTGGTCGACCGGCTCCGACCGTTCGTCGCAAACCGGCGACCGTTCAGCGACGAACGACCAAATGGCCGTTGTCCCGGCACCGCCAGGGCACAAACTCGTGTCGGGGCGCCCGGCGCGGCCGGTGCGTTCCGCACATGAAAACGACACTCACGGGGGTGAGAAGGTGTCCACAGATATAGGTAGTGAGCTCCGGGGGACCACGTCTCCTGTAAATCTCAACATCAAAGACGTGCCGCCGCCGGCCGACCCGGCCCCGCTCGGGTTGGCGGCCTTCGCTCTCACCACGTTCCTGTTGTCGGCCAAGAACGCCCAGTGGACCCACGGCACCGACGCCTGGTTGGGCTACGCCTTCGCCTACGGGGGCCTGTGCCAGCTGCTCGCCGGCATGTGGGAGTTCCGCAACCGCAACGTCTTCGGCGC
>JAKAXN010000209.1 GCA_021816565.1 Actinomycetes bacterium | reverse complement strand
CCGACGAGCGCAGCGGGGTGCTGGAGCTGGTCGGCATCTTCGACGGCAAGATCGTCGACGTGGGCGGGGCCGGCCTCACGGTGATGGTCGCCGGCGAGCCTGACCGGCTCGACGACTTCGAGGAACTCATGCGACCCTATGGGATCACGGAACTCCAGCGCACCGGCCGGGTGGCGCTGCCGAAGCTCGACCGCAGCGCGGTGCCGCGTATGCGCTTCCAAGGAAAGGCAAGTTAGGACCCACTCATGGCAGCAACCGTCTATTACGAGAAGGACGCCGACCCGGGCATCATCGCCGGGCGCAAGGTGGCCATCATCGGCTACGGCTCCCAGGGCCACGCCCACGCCCTCAACCTGCGTGACTCGGGCGTCGACGTCCGGGTGGCGCTGCGGGAGGGGTCGTCCTCGAAGGCCAAGGCCGAGGCCGCCGGCCTGCGGGTGACGAGCATCGCCGAGGCGGCCCGGGAGGCCGACGTGATCATGCTGCTGGCCCCCGACACCGAGCAGCAGGCCATCTACCGCAGCGAGATCGAGCCCGGGCTCAAGGCCGGCGACGCCCTCTTCTTCGCCCACGGCTTCAACGTCCGCTTCGGGCTGATCGCCGCGCCCGAGGGCGTGGACGTGGCCATGGTGGCCCCCAAGGGCCCGGGTCACCTGGTGCGGCGCACCTACGAGGGCGGGGGCGGCGTACCGGCCCTGATCGCCGTCGAGCAGGACGCCACCGGCAAGGCCCGCGACCTGGCCCTGTCCTACGCCGACGCTATAGGGGCGACCCGGGCCGGGGTGCTCGAGACCACCTTCAAGGAGGAGACCGAGACCGACCTCTTCGGCGAGCAGGTGGTCCTCTGCGGGGGTCTGACAGCGCTGATCCAGGCCGGCTTCGAGACCCTGGTGGAAGCCGGCTACCAGCCGGAGTCCGCCTACTTCGAGTGCCTGCACGAGGTCAAGCTCATCGTCGACCTGATGTACGAGCACGGCATCGCCGGCATGCGCTACTCCATCTCCGACACCGCCGAGTACGGCGACCTGACCCGGGGTCCCCGGGTCATCAACGCCTCGGTGCGGGAGGAGATGAAGGCGATCCTCGGTGAGATCCAGTCCGGCCAGTTCGCCGAGGAGTGGGTCAACGAGAACCGCACCGGCCGCAAGCGCTACCAGGCCCTCCAGGCCGCCGGGCGCGAGCACCCGATCGAGAAGGTCGGCGCCGAGCTGCGGGCCATGATGCCGTTCATCTCGGCCGGCTCGGCCCGGCCCCAGGACGTCTCAGGCGGCTAGCCGTCCGGGCGCCCCGCCCGGTGGCGGGGCGCCCCCATGGCCTACCCGGGCCTCCTCACCCTCCAGAACCACGTGAGCGCCACGATCCCGAGCACCACCGCCGTTCCCCCGACGGCCCGCCACGCGCTCGACGCCGGGCCTCCCCGGTTGACCTCGGCGACCAGCTTGGGGTCTGTGGTGGTGGTCGGCGGGGGTGGGGGCTCCGGCGGGTGGGGTTCGGCCACCGGGGGCAGCGACGGGCTGGCCCCCTCACCGCCGGGGGCCTGCTGGAACCCGGCGGTGATCAGGTCGGCGGCCACCGCATCGGGGTTGGGGCTGGCCAGCACCACCGCCAGCATCCGGCGCCCCCCGGCCTGCGCCTCCTCCATGTCGCAGTAGCCGGCCCGGTCGGTGAAGCCGGTCTTCACCCCGATGGCCCCCGGGTAGGTGGCCAGGAAGTGGTAGTTGCGGCTGACCAGGTGGTAGTCGATGCCGTCCGGGCCCGTGAAGTCGTAGGTGCGCAGCGCGGCGATTGCGGCCAGGTCCGGGTTGGCCATCATGTCCCGGCCCGCCACCGCCATGTCCCAGGCGCTGATCAGGTTTCCCCCGTCGAAGCCGATGCTGCCGTCCAGCCCGGCCGGGTCCTCGAGGGTCGGGTGGTCCACCATGCCGATCTGGTGGGCGGCCGTCTCCATGATGGGGGCAAAGCCGGCCAGGGAGCCGCCGATGTCCTCGGCCAGGGCGTAGGCGGCGTCGTTCGCCGAGTCGGTGATCAGGGCGTGCAGGGTGGTGTCGAGCGGCCACAGCTGGCCGGCCTTCATGCCCACCCGGTCCGGGTAGACGTCGGCGGCGACGGGACTGACCGGGACCTGCGCGCCGGGGGCCAGCCAGTCGTAGGCGATCATGGCCGTCAGCGTCTTGGTCAGGCTGCCGGGCGGCAGCGGGGTGTGGGCGTTGCTCTCGTAGAGGACCTTCCCGGTGTCGACGTCGACCAGGATGGCGGCCCGGGCCGGGGGCATGGCGACAGTGGTCGGGGGGCCGGTGGTCTGCGCCGAGGCCGCTGTGGGCGCGGCCAGGCCGGCCGCCACGACCGCGGCTGCCGCCAGCGGCCTCCACCGATGCCCGCCGGCCCGGCCCCGCGGCGCCGGGCCGCCCACCCCGGAGCTCAGAGGGCTCCCACCACGTAGTCGACGCAGCGGGTCAGGGCTTCCACGTCGGCGGAGTCGATGGCCGGGAACATGGCCACCCGGAGCTGGTTGCGGCCCAGCTTGCGGTACGGCTCGGTGTCGACCACGCCGTTGGCCCGCAGGACCCGGGCCAGGGCCGCGGCGTCGACCTCCGGGGCGAAGTCGATGGTCCCGACCACGGTGCTGCGCTCGTCCGGCTTGGCCACGAAGGGGGAGGCGTAGGGGGACGACTCGGCCCAGCCGTAGAGGATCCGGGCCGACTCCTCGCTGCGCCCCGCGGCGAAGTCCAAGCCCCCGTTGGCGAGCATCCACTCGAGCTGCTCGACGAACATGATGATCGTCGCCAGCGCCGGGGTGTTGTAGGTCTGGTCGAGCCGGCTCTGTTCGACGGCGATGGACAGGTCCAGCGACGCCGGGACCCACCGGCGCGTAGCGTGGATCCGGGCCACCCGTTCCAGCGCCGCCGGGGACAGGGCCGCCACCCACAGGCCGCCGTCGGATGCGAACGACTTCTGGGGGGCGAAGTAGTAGGCGTCCACCTGGGTCGGGTCGAAGCGCAGGCCGCCGGCCCCGGACGTGGCGTCGACGGCCACCAGAGCGCCGTCCGTCGCCCCCGGGCGGCGCAGATCCATCATCACGCCGGTGGAGGTCTCGTTGTGGGTGAGGGCGTACAGGTCCACGCCCGGGGCCGGCTCCGGCCACGGGTGGGTTCCCGGCGGTGCCTCGATGATCTGCGGGTCCTCCAGGTGGGGGGCGACCGCGGCCGCCGACGCGAACTTGGAGGAGAACTCGCCGAAGCACAGGTGCTGGCTCCGCCGCTCGATCAGGCAGAAGGTGGCCACGTCCCAGAAGGCGGTGGCCCCGCCGTTGCCCAGCACCACCTCGTAGCCGTCGGGCAGCTGGAACAGCTCGGCCAGGCCCCGGCGCAGCCGGTGCACCAGCGATTTCACCGGGGCCTGGCGGTGGCTGGTGCCGAGCACTGTGGTGGCGGCGGAGCGGAGGGCCTCGACCGCCTCGGGCCGGACCTTCGACGGCCCGGAGCCGAAACGCCCGTCCCGGGGCAGGAGATCGGCCGGGATCGTGATATCGGTCGGAGAGGCCTGGGTCACTGTGAAACTATTGCAGCAATGGCTCGCATCTCACAGCGCATATCAGCCGTCGCCGAATCCGCCACCCTCGCCATCGACGCCCAGGCCAAGGCTCTCAAGGCCTCGGGGGAGGACGTCATCGGTTTCGGGGCCGGCGAACCGGACTTCCCCACCCCGGAGCACATCGTCGAGGCTGCGGTGGCCGCCTGCCGGGACCCGAAGAACCACAAGTACACCCCCGCCGGCGGGCTGCCGGAGTTGAAGGACGCCATAGCGGCCAAGACGCAGCGGGACTCGGGGCTTTCCGTCTCCGCCGGCCAGGTGCTGGTCACCAACGGCGGCAAGCAGGCGGTGGAGGAGACCTTCGCCACCCTGCTCGACCCGGGCGACGAGGTCCTGCTCCCGGCCCCCTACTGGACGACCTACCCCGAGGCCATCCGCCTGACCGGCGCGTCGGTGGTGGAGATACCCACCACCTGGCAGGCCGGCTACAAGGTCACCGTCGAGCAGCTGGAGGCGGCCCGTACCGATCGCACCAAGGTCCTCCTGTTCGTCTCCCCGTCCAACCCCACCGGTGCGGTGTACCGGCCCGAGGAGGTGGAGGCCATCGGCCGGTGGGCCGTCGAGCACGGCGTGTGGGTGGTCACCGACGAGATCTACGAGCACCTGGTCTACGGCGACGCCCGCTTCACCTCGATGCCGGCGCTGGTGCCCGAGCTGGCCGACACCTGTGTGATCGTCAACGGCGTGGCCAAGACCTACGCCATGACCGGCTGGCGGGTGGGCTGGATGATCGGGCCGGCCGACGTCATCAAGGCCGCCTCCAACCTCCAGTCCCACGCCACGTCGAATGTCTGCAACGTGGCCCAGCGGGCCGCGCTGGCCGCGGTCAGCGGCGACCTGAGCGCGGTGGCTGAGATGCGCGCGACCTACGACCGCCGACGCCGGACCATCCTCGGGCTGCTCAACGACATCCCCGGAGTCCGTTGCCCCGAGCCGGAGGGGGCCTTCTACGCCTTCCCCAGCGTCGAGGGCCTGATCGACCGGCCCATCGCCGGTCGCCGCGCCTCGACGTCGTTGGAGCTGGCCGCCCTGGTGCTGGAGGAGGCCAAGGTGGCGTTCGTCCCCGGGGAGGCGTTCGGTGCCCCCGGCTATGCCCGCTTCTCCTACGCCCTGGCCGATGACGCCCTGGTGGAGGGCATCACCCGTATCGCCAAGCTGGTCCAGGACTAGCGCCGGCAAGACTGGAGCGGCCCGACCGGTACCGGCCGGGCCGCTCCACGGCGGTGAGCGGGGTGCGGTCCGGCTGTCCGCTCAGCTCAGCGCTTGGCCCGGACGAACCCGTCGGCCTCGGCGGCTTCGGCCGAGACGTAGCAGCGGTCCGGCTTGGCCCGTTCGTAGCCGGAGCTGCCCGGCTCGCGGTAGGTGCGGCTGCTCATCTTGGCCTTGACCGGGTGGGTGCTGGGCGGCGCGCCCGACTCGTCGGGAGCCACCCAGCTGGCCCCGGCCGCACCGGTGCCGCCGGCCGGCGCGGTCTTCCGGCGGCTCGGGCTCGCGGCCGCATCCGCGCCGGACCCGTCAGCGTCCGAACCCCGGCTCCCGGCCTTGAGGGGCCGGTCCGCCTTCAGGGGCCGGTCGGCCCTGAGGGGCCGGTTGGCCTTGAGCGGCCGGTCCGCCCGCAGAGGCCGGTCCGGGCGGTTCCGCCGATCCGCCGGCGCCCCGGTGGCTCCGGAACCGGCCGGCTCCGGAGCCGCCTCCGCCGCTGCTTCCGCCGCCGCTGCTTCCATCGCAGCGACGACGTCGCTGCTCGCGGTCGGCTCGGTCACGACTGCCGTCGGTGACGGGCCGGCCGCCGGCTCGTCGGTCCCGGCCGCCGACGGGGTCGGGGCCTCCTCGCCGTTGGCTGCACCCGCCGGGGGTGGGGTCGGGTTGGCCGGCGGGGCCACCCGGGGGGTGTCGACGACCGGCGCCCAGCCGGAGCCGGCCGGGGCCGGCTCCGGGTCGGGACCGTCGACCCAGCGCTTCAGGGCGCCACGGGCTAGGTAGAGCACCGATGCCAGGACCGCCAGCTTGGCGAGGAGGCGAAAGACCGTTTTGAGCACGTACGAAAGCTACCCCCGCGCGGGCTCGATCTTCGGCAGCCAGGCTGCCCGGACCGATTCGTGGGCCGAGATGTGCTCGCCGTGGCGCAGGGTCAGGCCGATGTCGTCGAGGCCCTCCAGCAGCCGGTTCTGGGTGAAGGGGTCGAGCGGGAACGGGCACTCGATGCCGGCCGCCGGGGCCGCCAGGGTCAGCCTCTCCACGTCGATGGTGATCTCCAGGTCCGGGTCGGCAGTCACGGCGGCCATCAGGGCCTGCCCGGACGCGCTGTCCACCTGCACCGGCAGGAGCCCGGCCTTGGTGCAGTTGTTGCGGAAGATGTCGCCGAAGCGGGGGGAGACCACGGCCTTGAACCCGTAGTCCATCAGGGCCCACACCGCGTGCTCGCGCGACGATCCGGTCCCGAAGTTGGGCCCGGCCACCAGGATGGTCGCCCCGGCGTGTTCGGCCTTGTTGAGCACGAAGTCGCGGTCGTCGCGCCACTCCGAGAACAGGCCCTTCCCGAACCCGGTGCGCTCCACCTTCTTGAGCCAGTCGCTGGGGATGATCTGGTCGGTGTCCACGTCCGAGCGGTCCAGGGGGACCGCCGTTCCGGTGACAACCCGTACTGGTTCCATGTCAGTCCTTCTCCTCTTCGATCGGTTGCGGGGCGCCTAGCCGAGGTCGGCCGGCGCGGCGAAGTGCCCGGCCACCGCGGTGGCCGCCGCCACTGCCGGCGACACCAGGTGGGTGCGCCCGCCCCGGCCCTGACGGCCCTCGAAGTTCCGGTTCGACGTCGAAGCCGACCGCTCGCCCGGAGCTAGCTTGTCCGGGTTCATGGCCAGGCACATGGAGCAGCCCGGGTTGCGCCACTCGAAGCCGGCGGCGGTGAAGATCCGGTCCAGGCCCTCGGCCTCGGCCTGGGCCTTGACCGCCCCCGAGCCGGGCACCGCCAGGGCCCGGACCCCCGAGGCCACCCGCCGGCCGTCGAGGACCGACGCCGCGGCCCGCAGGTCCTCGATGCGCCCGTTGGTGCAGGAGCCGATGAAGACGGTGTCGACCGGTACGGCCCGGAGCTCCGTGCCGGCGGAGAGGCCCATGTAGGCCAGGGCCCGCTCGGCCGCGTTGCGGGCCGAGGGGTCATCGAAGTCGTCGGGGTGGGGGACCCGGCCCCCTATGGGGACCACCTGCGCCGGGTTGGTACCCCAGCTCACGTAGGGGCTGAGCGCCGTCGCGTCGAGGGTCACCTCCTTGTCGAAGGTCGCCCCCTCATCGGTGCCGAGCGACCGCCAGTCGTCGAGGGCCCGCTCCCAGTCGGCCCCCGAAGGGGAGTGGCGGCGGCCCTCCAGGTAGGCGAAGGTAGTGTCGTCGGGGGCCACCATCCCGGCCCGGGCCCCGGCCTCGATGGACATGTTGCACACCGTCATGCGGCCCTCCATGGACAGCGCCCGGATGGCCTCCCCCCGGTACTCGATGACGTGGCCCATGCCGCCGCCGGTGCCGATCCGGCCGATGATGGCCAGCACCAGGTCCTTGGGGCCCACCCCCTCGGGCAGCTGGCCCTCCACGGTGACCGCCATGGTGCGGGGGCGGCGCTGGGGCAGGGTCTGGGTGGCCAGCACGTGCTCCACCTCGCTGGTGCCGATGCCGAACGCCAGGGCTCCGAACGCTCCGTGGGTGGAGGTGTGGCTGTCCCCGCAGACGATGGTCATGCCCGGCTGGGTGAGCCCCAGCTCCGGGCCGATGATGTGCACGATGCCCTGGTCCGGGTCACCCATGGGGAACAGCCGGATCCCGAATTCCCGGCAGTTGGCCGCCAGCACCTCCATCTGCTTCGCCGAGATGGGGTCCTCCACCGGCCGGCTCAGGTCGGTGGTCGGAACGTTGTGGTCCATGGTGGCGATGGTCAGATCCGGCCGGCGCACCGCCCGCCCGTTGATGCGCAGACCGTCGAACGCCTGCGGCGAGGTGACCTCGTGGACCAGGTGGAGATCGATGTAGAGCAGGTCGGGCTCGCCGTCTGCGGCGCGCACGACGTGGCGTTCCCAGACCTTGTCGGCGAGGGTGCGGGGCTCACTCATGGCGGACCTTTCATCTCACATAATGAGATAGTGTCTTGAACTGTGGGACCGAGTCTAAGCAGCGTCGGGGTGTTGGACAAGGCGGTTCTGATCCTCGACGCCCTGGAGGC
>JAKAXN010000208.1 GCA_021816565.1 Actinomycetes bacterium | reverse complement strand
TCCGTGGAACCGGGCGTCCCCGTAGCTGAACACTCCCCCGTCGGAGGCCACCAGCCAGTAGCCCTTACCGTCGGCGGTACGGGCCATGGCCACCACCGGCTTGACCAGGTGGACGCCGCCGGTGGAACCGTAGAACCGGGCATCGCCGAAGCTGAAGATCCCCCCGTCGGAGGCCACCAGCCAGTAGCCCCCGGAGTCGGGTGTGGAAGCCATGCCTATGACCGGTTGGTTGAGATGCAGGCCGCCGGTGGAACCGTAGAACCGGGCGTCGCCGAAGCTGAAGATCCCCCCGTCACCGGCCACCAGCCAGTAGCCGGCCCCGTCGCCGGTCGGGGCCATCCCGATAACCGGGGCGCTCAGGGTCCGGCCCGCCATGGAGCCGTAGGAGGGGGCGCTCCCGAAGGGGTAGACGGCGCCGCTGGACGCCACGACCCAGTAGCCGGTGTCGCTGCCGGGAGGAGCCACGTTGGTGAAGGCGAACCAGTCCGACTTGAGGCCGAGCGCGGCGGCGAACTGGGCCCCGCTCACGGCCAGGTGGCCGGCCGACCCGGTGATCTCCATCTGCTCGACGCGCCCGCCCAGGTCGCCGTAACCGTTTCGCGACAGCACCGTGACGGACTGCAGGGTTCCCACCGACGGGAAGGCGGTCTGCACGGCCGACGACGGGAGCGTGGCCGACCAGTCATGGTTGGGATTGGACGGGGTGGCGTCGCCGGCGTCGGGCACGGCCGGGAACGGGCCCCCGGCGGTGTAGCCGCCCGTCGAGGAGGAGTACTCGGTCAGGGCCACCGCACCGGGGGCCCCGCAGGCGCTGTCGGAGCCGCAGTCGAGGACCTGCCCGGCGGTGTCGGTCACCGCGGCATTGCTGTTGGACACGTAGGCCCCGCCGCCGTACTGGGCGGGATCACCGCCGTAGACCTGGCAGTAGGGGGAGTCGCATATCGGCGCCGAGCCGTTTCCGGTGGAGGCCAGGGCGTAGGAACGGGCGGCCACGGCCTGCGCCTCCAGAGCGGCCAGGGGCCAGCTGGCGGGCGACTCGCGCGGCACCACCCCCTCCACGTACTGCTCGAGGGTCACCACGTCGTCCACCTGGGCCGGCTGGCTCCCCGATGCGGGCGCGAAGACGATCCGACCGGCGAACTCCCGGGTCGGCCCGTTGGACCAGGTGCCGGCCACGATCACGTCGGCACCCCCCGAGGAGGTGGCGGAGTGACCGGGCGTGAGGCTGGCCGTCGTGCCGGCCGGCTTGCCGTCCACCATCAGCTGGCTCCCCTGCGGGGCCGACACCGTGACGGAGCTGGATCCGTCCAGTTCGGAGAGGCGGACGGTCATCGAGGTGACCGGTGAGGTGGCCAGGGTGGTGCCCCCGTAGAAGTAACCGAGGATCTTCTGGTAGCTCCAACCGTCCAGGGCGTAGCCGAGGGCGCCGTACTGGCCCATGCCCCGGCCGTGTCCCCAGCCGTGGCCGACCAGGTCGAGGGTGGACGGCAGGGCCGCCGCCGGAGGGGGAACCGCGGCGACCAGCCCGCCGGCCATCAGGGCCAGGCCTCCCAGGGCGGCGGCCTTACGCTTCCAGTGCACCAGTGATCGCACGCGCTACTCCCGTCTCAGCTCCGCCCGGGGATGCTCCCCGACAGTGAGTCGGTCGCATCCGCCATGTACTTCAGCCCCGATCGGCGTCGGGGGCTCAGGACGCAATCGCCACCACCGCGGCGGGCAGCGGCGTGCCGCCCATCGAACCGTGGAACCGGGCGTCGCCGAAGTTGAACACCCCGCCGTCGGCGGCGGCCAGCCAGTAGCCCTGGCCGTCCACGGACGGGGATATGCCGACGACCGGGGCGGACAGCGGCTGACCCCCGGTGGAGCCGTGGAACCCGGCGTCGCCGTAGGCGAAGATGCCCCCGTCGGACGCCACCATCCAGTAACCCCGCCCATCCGGCGTGGCCGCCATCCCCACCACCGGCTTCGCCAGACGCACCCCACCCGTCGAACCGTAGAACCGGGCGTCGCCGAACGCGAACACCCCTCCATCGGACGCCACCAGCCAGTAACCCCGCCCATCCGGCGTGGCCGCCATCCCCACCACCGGCTTCGCCAGACGCACCCCACCCGTCGAACCGTAGAAGGGAGCGCTTCCATAGCTGAAGATTCCTCCGTCGGACGCCACCAGCCAGTAGCCGGTGCCACCGGGAACCATGGCCGCGCCCACCACCGGCTGCGTCAGGTGGGCGGACCCGGCGTCCCCGAAAGCCCCGACGGACCCGAACGAGTACACCGACCCGTCGGCCCCGGCCAGTTCGTAGCCGTTGAGGGAGGTGGGCGGGGCGGCCCCGGCAGCCAGCGCCGCGGGCACGTCGAGGAGGCCCCCGTCGATAGGGTTACCCCCGGTGGTGGGGCGGGCGGTCGACTCGAGGATGGTCGCCACCTGCGGCGCCGTGAGCGACGGGTACCTGGAGATCAGCAGCGCAGCAGCGGCGGAGACCTGCGGGGTGGACATGGAGGTGCCGGTCTCGACGCAAAGGGTCAGGCACGCCGAAAGCGTCCCGTCGGGGTTCCTGACCTGCGTGTCGGGCCAGGTGGAGACGATGTCAACCCCGGGGGCGGCGATGTTGGCCGCTGAGCCCCACTGCGAGAACGGCTGCACGACGCCGGCGTTGTCGGTGGCGGCCACGGCCAGCACCCCCGGGTAGGAAGCCGGGTAGGCGGCGGAGTCGAATCCGTCGTTGCCGGCGGCGGCCACCACCACCACGTTGTGCGAGATGGCGTACTCGACGGCGGCCTCCTCGTCGGGGTCGGGCCCGCAGTCGCTGGGGTTGGCCTGGCAGGAGTAGTTGGCCAGGGACAGGTTGATCACCCGGTCCCCCGCCCCCACGGCGTCGTAGATGGCCGTCGCCACGTCGGCGGTGTTCCCGCCACCAGCGGCATCCAGGACCTTGTACTCGTCGAGATGGACGTCCCATCCGAGGGAAGCGACGCCGACACCGTTGTCGGTGTTGGCGGCCAGGATGCCGCTCACGTGGGTGCCGTGGCCGTCATGGTCGGCACTGGACTGGGTGCAGACCTGGTCGGTGGCGCAGATGTTGTGCTGGCTGAGGACCTTGCCGGCCAGGTCGGGGTTGGTGGCGTCCGCCCCGCTGTCGAGGACGGCGACCCTCACCCCCGCTCCTTTGGACAGGTCCCAGGCCTGGTAGGCCCCGATGGTCGACAGGTAGCCCTCGGACCAGTAACCGGTCCGCCCGGCCTCGGTGCTGGCCGGGCAGGAACCGGCGGCGCAGGGGTCGTTGACCGTGGCGGCGGAGTGCACCGGCTGCGCCACCTCGGCGTAGCGGACCCCAGGGGTCGAGTCGAGGCGGGCCACCACGGACGGCGCGGTGCCGGCCGGGACCGTCATCAGGTAGCGGCCGTGCGGGACGGCTGACGCCCCGGCCGCGCCGGCGGCGGCGATGGCCGACGACACCTGGTGCGCCCCCGGAGCGAACTGCACGACCACCGTCTCGGGGACGGTGGCGGCGGATGCGGCGGCCGGGGCCAGCCCCGCCCCCACCATTGCGACCGCCGCTACTACCAGTCCCGCCCCCCGCCGCCCCGGTCCCCGGCGAGCCCCGGTCTGAAACCTGCCCATTCGCACCACCATAGGTGAGCGTCACTCCGGCCGGACTTCACCTCGGGGGCTGGTACGGTCACCGGCCGTGCCCGGCCGTGTTGCGTTCGTACCCCTCCGCTACGGTTCGCAGATCGTGGGGGGTTCAGAGGCCCTGACCCGGGAGATCGCCATGGGCCTGGCCGCCCGGTCGTGGGACGTCGAGGTGCTGACGACCCGCGTCGTCAACCATCTCACCTGGGACAACGAGCTTCCCGAGGGCGAGTCCCGCGAGGACGGCCTGACCGTCCGGCGGTTCTCCACGGTCCACCACTGGTCGCGTCCCGGGCTGCGGGCGCAGCATCTCATCCAGGACGGGACCATGCCCGCATCGGACGACCAGTGGACCTGGGTGAGCTGGCGGATGACCGTGCCGGACCTGTTCCACCACCTCCTGCGCCACGGGAGTGGCTACGACGCCGTGGTGTTCTCCCCGTACATGTTCTGGAACGCCACCGCATGCCTGACGGCGACCCCCGGTAACGCCGTCGCCATGCCGTGCCTGCACGACGAGTCCTACGCCCGGATGGAAGTGATGCGGCCGGTGCTGTCCGAGCCCCGGTCGGTGTGGTTCCTGTCCGAACCGGAGCACCAGCTGGCCCATCGCCTGGGACCGGTGGCGGCCCGCCACACGGTCACCGGGGCCGGCGTCCACGCTCCGGAGGACTACGACCCGGACGGTTTCCGGACCCGTCACGGGATACACCGCCCGTTCATCCTCTACGCCGGCCGCCGGGAGAAGGACAAGGGCTGGGGCTGGTTGCTCGAGGCGTTCCTCACCGCCACCCGATCCGGCCTGGACGGGATGGACCTCGTCACCTTCGGCCACGGGGAGGTCGACCCGCCACCGGAGATCGCAGAGCGGGTCATCGACCTCGGTTTCGTCACCGAGAAGGACCGCAACGACGCGTTCGCGGCGGCGTTCGCCTACGTGCAGCCGAGCCGCATGGAGAGCTTCTCCCGCACCATCATGGAGTCGTGGCTGGCCGGCACCCCGGTGCTGGCCATCGAGGGCAGTGAGGTGGTCGGCTGGCACTGCCAGCGCTCGGGCGGCGGGGTCGCCTTCGGCGACGGCGCCGGGCTGGCCCGGGAGCTGGCCGCTCTGAGCGACGACCCGGCCCGGGCCGCCGAGATGGCCGCCCGCGGTCGGGAGTACGTCCTGCGGGAGTACAGCTGGCCGGCCGTGCTCGAGCGCATCGAAGCCGACCTGGCCCCGTTCGCCGGGACGGCCCGTTGACCGCCGCCCCGGGACCGGTTCTGGTGGTTGGCAGCTACCCGCCCATACCGGTGGCCGGCGCGGCGGCCACCGTGGAGGAGGTCAAGCGGGTCTGGGCCTCGGGGTCGGAGGTCACCGTGGTGGCTCCGCGGCTGTGCGCATCGCACCTGACCGTGCCCATACACGGGCTGCTGGCCGGGCGCCGGCTGGCCAACGTGGCCCGGGTCACCGGAACCGACCGGCTGGTCATGGTCATCGAGGAGGGCTACCCGCTACCTTCGGGCGCGGGGGCCCGGCAGATGGCCTCGGCGGCGGTGCTGGTCCGGGCGCTGCGGGGATTCCGCCATGTGCGCCTGGTACAGGCCGGTCCGGTCGGACTGGCGCCCGGCGTGGCCGGCCGGCTCAGGGCGGCAGCCGACGAGTACGTGACGGTGGCGGCCGGGTCGACCGCGCCCGGCGTCACGCCCCTCGGGCCGCCCGAGGCCCGGCCGGCGGAGCGCATCGGGCATCTGGCCGGCCGGTTGGCCGACCGGGCCCTCGGCCCGAGGGCCCCGCAGGCCCGGGCCGTGGCCGGGCGGGCCCGGCGGGCCGTGCGAACGGTTCTGCGACCGGGCCGCCAGAGCTAGCGGTCGGAGGATGCCCCGGGTCGGGCCGGGGAGTCGTCCCACGACGTGTCCGTGTCGGCCCAGCGGGACCACACCTCCGCCGGGCGGCTCCGCCACCTGCGGGCCAGGGCGGCCCGGGTGGCCAGAGCCCAGGGCAGGTTGCGCAGCAGATCCCGGACGACCGGGTCAGACAGGCCGCGGGCCAGGCGCTGCTGCACCTCCCGCCGGGCCAGGTCGAGAGGGGCGTTGCGGATGAGACACAGCAGGGCGTTGCGCTGCGACAGGTGCCTCACCGCGGCGGCGGCGCCACCCCCGCTGGTGGCCGACAGCCGGTGGGTCACCGTGGCCCCAGGGTCGTACATGATCCGCATACCGGCCAGACGGGCCCGCAGGCACCAGTCGGTGTCCTCGTTGTAGGCGAAGAACCGGGGGGCGAAGCCTCCGAGGCGATCGAGGGTCGCAGCCCGGAAGACCGGGGCGGTACCGCTGAAGCCGAAGCGCTCGGCGGGGGTGTCGAAGCGGCCGTCGTCGGGGGCGCCGAAGCCGTACTCGCCGGCGATGCCGTGGCCCCTCAGGAACGAGCCGGCGTGGTTGACGACGGTCACCACCGGGCCGGTGACCACGGGCTCACCGTCGGCCAGCACCTCCCCGGTCGGCGCCCCGTCCGGCAGTGGGACGTAGAACGGCCGGGCGCCGGCCGTCCAGCGCCACCGGCCCCCGGCCCCACCGTCGGTCTCCAGGTCGTGGATGCCGCCGCCGATCGCCGATTCCAGGACGTCCCGGCCACCCAGGGTCAGGGACCGGATCTGGCGGCCCAGTGGGCGGGCGTCGCCGGGGGCGTGCCAGGTCCGGCCCGGCACCGTCACCTCCAGGTGCGGCGTGTCGAGCACCACCTTGGGCGTCACCGCCGCCACGTCGGCCTCGTCGAGCAGTGAGGCGGCCGACGCCAGCCAGTCCGGCCCGGCCCGGGCGTCGTCGTTGAGCACGCCGATGATCCGACCCCGCGCCGCCGGCCGGCCCAGCTCCACCCCGCCGGCGAATCCCAGGTTGCGGGGACTGTGCACCACGGTGGCCCCGGCCCGGCGGGCGATCTCACCCGCCTCCCGTCCCGGCGAGGCGTTGTCCACCACCACGACCTGGTCGGCCTGGCCGGCCACCGAGTCGACCGCTGCCGCCAGCCACTCCCCCGGCCGGTACGAGACGATGATCACCGAGTACCCGGTCATGCCGCAGGCCGGGCCGGTCGGGCCCGGCTCAGGATCCTCTCCGCCAGCTCCTCGTAGCGGTCGAGGACGGCGTCCCATGCGAACTGGCGCCGGGCGTAGTCCGCTCCGCTCCGGCCCAGCCGGTCCCGCAGCGCCCGGTCGGCGAACAGGCGGTCGGCGGCCACCTCGAGGTCGCCGTACCCGTCGAACCACAGGCCCCCGCCGCTGCGCCGGCAGTGCTCGACGGTGGGACCGCACCGGCCGTTGACCAGAACCGGGCGCTGCGCCAGCCAGGACTCGATGACCACCAGGCTGAAAGACTCCTGGGCCGACGGCTGGATGAGGAACGAGCAGGCCTCGAGGGCCCCCCACTTGATCGCCTCCGATCGGCGCCCGGCCAGGATCACCCCGTCGGCCGAGGAGGGCGGCTCGTGGACCGGTCCGATCAGCACCAGCCGGGGGACGCCAGGCCGGCGACGGCGGTAGAGGTCCCACATCTCCGCCAGGACGGTCGTGCCCTTCGACCGCTCCACCCGTCCCACGCACAGGGCGAACGGCTCGTCCGGCTCCAGGCCCAGTTCCCGGCGGGCCTGGGCGGGATCCCCGGAGCCGTCGTTGACGGCGTTGCCGATTACCGCCGATGGCAGGTGCCCGACCCGGAACGTCCGCTCCACCAGGTCACGCTCGGAGAAGGAGTTGAAGGCGAAGCCGCCCACCGCCCCGAAGACGGCCGGCATCGTGGGGAAGTACAGCTCCGGTTCGTCGTGGGCCGCGCCGTGGAAGATGGTGCGCCGCCCCAGGCGGGGCACCGCCTGCACCGTCGGCCAGTAGAGGTAGGGAGTCACCGCCACCAGGTCGCAGTCCGATCCGACCGCGGCGTCAACCGCGGCCGGGCACACCGGGCCGACCAGCCGCACGTACTCCTCGGCGGCGCGACCGTCGAGGACCCGGGGGTCGCGCCGCAGGCGGGGGTAGGTGTGCAGGTACCCGGCGTTGCGCCCGGACCGGGACCGGTACCGCCGGACGGTCACGCCGTGGAGCTCGACCGGACCCTCGGGGTACTCGTCGGCCCACGTCTCAGCGGAGACGGCGCAGGTGGTGTACGCCTCCACGACCCAGCCCCGCCGGGCGGCCAGGTGCTCGCAGAGGGACCTCAGCCAGTGCTCGG
>JAKAXN010000207.1 GCA_021816565.1 Actinomycetes bacterium | reverse complement strand
CCAGCGGCTCGGTCTGCGACATGGCCGTGGCGGCGATGCGGATGCAGTTGAAGGTGCCGACCAGGTTGATGTCGATGACCTTCTTGAAGTAGTCCAGGTTGAACGCCGACTCGTACTTGCCGTCCCTGCCGATGGTCCGGCTGGCGGCGCCGATGCCGGCGCAGTTGACCAGGGAACGCAGCGGGCCCAGGTCCTTGGCCGCCTCGACCGCGGCGATCACCTCGTCGGTGTTGGTCACGTCGCAGTGGACGAAGATGCCGTTGACCTCCTTGGCCAGGGCCTGACCCCGCTCGTCCTGCAGGTCGGCGACGACCACCCGGGCCCCCCGCTGGGCGAGCAGGCGGACGGTGGCCTCTCCCAGACCGGAGGCTCCCCCGGTCACGATCGATGAAGTTCCTTGGATATCCATGGCCCCCGAAAATAGGCCACCTTTAGTCCCGGATCCCAATGCGGGACCGGTTCAGCCCCTCCAGAGGTCCCACCCCTAAAGTTGATCAACTACATCAACTTGATAGAGTTTGTGGGTGGCGGCGCCCTGGGAGCTCGTGGTGGCCGGGGCCGTGGTGGGGCTGTCGGTGGGGCTGACCGGCATGGGGGGCGGGGCGCTGATGACGCCGGCGCTGGTCATGTTGTTCGGGGTGGAGCCCACCGCGGCGGTGGGCAGCGACCTGGTGGCCTCGGCCGCCATGAAGCCGGTCGGGGCCGTGGTCCACCACCGGGCCGGGACCGTGCGGTGGGAGCTGGTCCGCCTCCTGGTCCCGGCCTCGGTGCCGGCCGCCTTCGCCGGGGGTTTCGGGCTGCACCTGCTGGGCCGGGGCCCGGCCTTCGAGTACCGGGTGCGCCTGGGCATCGGGGCGGCGCTGCTGGCCGGCGCCGCGGCCCTGGCCATCCGCCGCCGGATGGGCCGGCGGGACCGGGCCGGCCGGGTGGCTCGGGCCGGCCGGGTGGCTCGGGGGGACCGGGTGGCTCGGGTGGCCCGCTGTGGCCGGGGGGACCGGGTGGAGGTGCGGCCGTTGGCCACGCTGGCCGTGGGCCTGGCCGGGGGCCTGCTGGTCGGGCTGACCTCGGCCGGCTCGGGGTCCCTGGTGGTCGTGATGCTCCTACTGGTGTACCCGCAGCTGGACCCGGCCGACCTGGTGGGCACCGACCTGGTCCAGGCCGGGCCCCTGGTGGGGGCGGCGGCCCTCGGGCACCTGGCTGCGGGGGACGTCCGGCCGGCGCTCACCTCGCTGCTCCTGCTCGGCGCCCTCCCGGGGGTGTACCTCGGGGCCCGGCTGTCAGCACAGATGACAGGAGACTGGCTGGGGTGGCTGATGGCCGCCGTCCTGCTCGCCTCGGGGCTGGTGCTGTGGCGGGTACCCGCCGCTCCGGCCGCCCTGGCCGGCTGCGGGCTGGGCGCGGCCGGGGCGGCGTCCGCCTCCCTCAGCAGGCGCGCCGGCCGGCGGGCCGGCGGACGGGATCCCGGCGGCGGCGGGCCAGAATGGTCGGTATGCGGCTATCAGCCAAGACGGACTACGCCATCCGGGCGGCGGTGGAGGTGGCGGCCGCCTACGCCGACGGGCGGCTGATAACCGCCGAGCGCATCGCCGAGGCCCAGGACATCCCGCTGCGGTTCCTGCTGGTGATCCTCAACGAGCTGCGCCACGCCGGGCTCCTGACCAGCCGGCGGGGCCAGGACGGCGGCTACCGCCTGGCCCGGGCCCCGGGCGCCGTCACCCTGGCCGACGTGATCCGCACGGTGGACGGCCCGCTGGCCAACATCGCCGGGGCCCGGCCCGACGAGCTGGACCTCACCGGGTCGGCGCAGCCCCTGCAGACGGTGTGGATCGCCCTGCGCAGCAACATCCGGGCCGTCCTCGAGCAGGTCACCCTCGAGGACGTGACCACCGGCCGGCTGCCCGACGCGGTGGCGGCCCTGGCCGGCCCGCCGGCCGCCTGGGAGCCGCACTGACCGGGCCGGCGGTCCGGCCCGGTCGGCTCACGACAAGACGGTGACCCCGCTCACGTACCAGTCGGACCCCTGCTGGGTCAGCTGCACCTGGTAGATGGCGCCGGACCCCCCGGCGTAGGGGCCCCAGGTGCACACGATGGGGGGGAAGGCGTCGGTGCAGCCCCGGTCGTTGAGCGGCTGGCCGGCGTAGGCGGTGGCGTACAGGGTGGCCAGCGCCGCGGGGGTGGCCACCGTGGCCGAGCGGGCCCGGTCGCCGGCCATCCAGCCGTCCATGAACACCGCCGACGCCTGCGAGGCGCTGGGCTGGGGGTCCGGCGGCGGGGTCGAGGAGTCGACGGTGGTGGTCGTGGCGGGGGCGGCCGTGGTGGACGGCGCGGCCGGGGCGGTGGTGGCCGACGCCGGGGCGGTGGTGGCCGACGCCGGGGCGGCCGCCGGCTTGGACGAGCCGCACCCGGCCAGCACGGCGGCCGCCACCGCCATCACCGGGGCGGACAGCAGGATCCGGTGGGCGCCGGGCCGGGAGGCTGACATGGCCGTCCATTGTCGCCGAAACCGGCCGGCCCGGCCGGTCAGCCGGCGGCGGTGGCCAGGGCGGCGGCAGTGCCGGGGCGCGGGCAGGAGGACATGCCGTCCAGGCCGGCCGGGCGGCCCAGCAGGTAGCCCTGGGCGTGGTCGCAGCCGGCCCGGCGGACCACCTCCAGTTCGGTAGGCGTCTCCACCCCCTCGGCCACCACGGTCAGGCCCAGGCTGTGGGCCAGCTCCACCATGGCGGCCACGATGGCCACGTCGGCACCGGAGGTGTCGATGCCGGCGATGAAGCTGCGGTCCACCTTCACCGTGGCCACCGGCAGGCGGCGCAGGTAGGCCAGCGACGAGTAGCCGGTGCCGAAGTCGTCGATGGCCAGGCGCACCCCGGTGCCCCGCAGGGCCTCCAGGGTGGCGGCGGTGGCCTCCTCGCTGCCCACCAGGACGCTCTCGGTGATCTCCAGGGTCACGTCGGCGGGGTCCAGACCGGTGGCGGCCAGCACCGACGCCACGTGGCCGGCCAGGCTCTCATCGGCCAACTGGCGGCCCGACACGTTGACCGCCACCCCCACCCCGGGCCAGGGGCCGGCCTGCCAGGTGGCGCAGTCGCACAGGGCCCGGCTGATCACCCACCGGCCCAGGGCCACGATGGCCCCGCTCTCCTCGGCCAGGGGGATGAACTCGTCGGGCGGCACCGCGCCGAACACCGGGTGGCACCAGCGGGCCAGGGCCTCCATGCTGCGCACCCGGTTGGTCCCCAGGTGGTGCACCGGCTGGTAGTGCAGGGACAGCTGCCCGGAGGCGGCGGCCCCGTGCAGGTCGACCAACAGTTGCGGCCGCCGGCGCAGGTCGGGGTCGGCGGACTCGTCGTAGACCCGGTGGCCGCCGCCACCGCGCCGCTTGGCCGCGTACATGGCGGCGTCGGCCCGGGCCAGCACCGTCTCGGGGCTGTCACCGGGGGAGGCCACCCCGACCCCCACGCTGGCCGACACGAAGAACTCCTCCCCGGTGTCGCCCAGGCGGAACGGCTGGGCCATCACCGCGGCGACCCGCTCGGCCACCGCGGCGGCCTCCACCGCCGGGTCGGCCAGGTCCGGGCACACCACCACGAACTCGTCGCCGCCCAGCCGGGCCAGGGTGTCCTGACCGCGGATCACCCCCTGCAGCCGGGCCGCCACCGCCACCAGCAGGTCGTCGCCGGCCCGGTGGCCGGCCACGTCGTTGATGGCCTTGAAGCGGTCCACGTCGATGAACAGGACCGCCAGGCGCCGCCGCCGGTCCCGGGGGGAGCGACCCGGGCCCGGCAGCAGCCGCTCGAGGCGGTCGATGAGCAGCGTCCGGTTGGCCAGGCCGGTCAGGGAGTCGTGCACCGCCCGGTGGGCCAGCAGCTCCCGCTCGGCGTCCAGCTGGGCCTGCAGGTCCAGGCGGGCCGCGTCGAAGGTGCGCACGATCCCGACGATGGCCCCGTCGCTGGCGGCCCGCACCACGGCCCGGGCCGCTTCCAGCGCGGCGTCGTCGATGCCGAGCCGGCGGGCGTAGCCGGCCAGCTCCCGGCAGGTGATGTCGCGGGTGGCCAGGTACAGCTTGGTCAGGTCGGCCACCGCGATGCTGTCGTGGATGGCGGCCCGGCCGGGGGCCGAGAAGCTCTCCCGCTCCTGGTCGCTCGACGCCTCACCGGTCATCAGGAACCGGGCGGTGGCCGCCGTGGCCATCTCGGCGGTGCGGGCGATCTCGGCGCACAGCTGCGGGTCGGCGGGCGCCGCGGCGCGGCGGTGCCCCAGCCACCAGTCCAGGATCTGGGCGCTGATGCACGCGGCGTGGTCCCGCAGCTCCGACCCCAACCGGACCCTCGGATCCTCCGCCCCGGCTGTCTCGCCATGCCCCATGCCAATTCTTGTCGACCCCGGCCCCCTCGGCCTTTACCGCCTTTGCAACTGACAGAGAGAATGTCCCTATTGTCCAACGGGTCGGCGGTCCGGGATTGACACGTCCGGCCGCCGTTCCGTACCATCTTCTCCCCCATTCGAGCGGACCGGGTCGGGGCCCGGCCGCCGCTCAGGCGTGAGCCGCCGGCTCCTCCGCCTCCGTCGCTGCGGCGACGCCCGCCCGGAGGCGGCCGACAACGGAGGTTCCCATGCCCTCATCCAGCCTGCCCGAGGAGCAGGCCCACATCGAACGGTCCTACGCCGAGCTGGCCCGCATGCGGGCCCGGGCCGAGGACCTGCTCGAGTCCATGCGCGGCGTGGACCCGGACCTGGAATGGTCCCTGCTGCGCCGGGTGCGGGCCCTGCGGGAGGACCCGCGGGCGCTGTGCTTCGGTCGGCTCGACACCTGCAGCGGCGAGACCTGGTACGTGGGGCGCCGCCACGTCGAGGACGCGGCCGGCGACCCGGTGGTCGTCGAGTGGCGGGCCCCGGTGGCCCTCCCCTACTACCGGGCCAGCCGGCGCGACCCCATGGGCCTGGTCCGCCGCCGCCAGTTCGTGGTGGACGGCCGGGAGCTGCTGTCCATCGGCGACGACGTGTTCGGCCCCGGGCCGGCCGGGGACGGGCCGGCCGGGGACGGGCTGCGGGGGCGTGACGCCCTGATGGTGGAGCTGGAGCGGGCCCGCTCCGGGGAGATGCTCGACATCGTGGCCACCATCCAGCCCGAGCAGGACGAGGTGATCCGCTCGGAGCCGGCCGGGATCCTGGCCGTCCAGGGCGGCCCGGGCTCGGGCAAGACGGCGGTGGGGCTGCACCGGGCGGCGTTCCTGCTCTACGGCGACGACGCCATGGCCCGGGCCAACGTGCTGGTGGTGGGGCCCAACCGCACCTTCCTCCGCTACATCGCCGCGGTGCTGCCGTCGCTCGGCGAGCACGCCGTGGTGCAGACCACCCTGGTCAGCCTGGTGCCCGAGATCGACGGTGGCCGGGCCGGGACCGACGCGCCGGCGGCGGAGAGGGTGAAAGGCGATGGCCGGATGGCCACGGTCCTACAGCGGGCCCTGGCCCGGCGCCGAAGCCACGACGAGCGGGACCTGGAGGTGGCGTTCGGGGTGCGCCGCCTCCGTGTCGGCGCCGGGGAGATCAACGACCTGGTCGACCGGGTGGCCGCCCGGGGCCTCCCCTACGCCTCGGGACGCGACGTGCTGAGGTCCCAGCTGATCGCCGCTCTGGCGGCCCGCTACGAGGCGTCCACCGGGCTGCCTCCCCCCGACGGGGCGGCCTTCGAGCGCCAGGTGCGGGCCGACCGGGGCTTCCGGGCAGCCCTCGACGGGCGCTGGCCGTCGGTGGCGGCGCCCCGGCTCGTCGCCGACCTGCTGGGCCGCCCGGCGGTACTGGCGGCGGCCGCGGCGGGGGTGCTGAGCGACGCCGAGCAGGCGGCCATCCGCCGCCGGGGCCGGGGCTGGACGCCGGCGGACGCCCCGCTGGTGGACGAGGCCAAGGCCCTGATCGCCGGCCAGGCCCGGACCTACGGCCACGCCATCGTGGACGAGGCCCAGGACCTGTCACCCATGCAGCTGCGCATGCTGGCCCGGCGCTGCCCGGCCGGCAACATGACCCTGCTGGGGGACCTGGCCCAGGCGGTCGGCGTGTGGGGCCACCGGGACTGGCAGGAGGTGGCGGCCTGGCTGCCGGCGGGCGGGGGCGTGCGGGTGGCCGAGCTGCGCTACGGGTACCGCTCCCCCGGCCAGGTCCTGGACCTGGCCGCCCGGCTGCTCCCCGAGGCCGCCCCCCAGGTGAAGCCCACCGAGGCGGTGCGCGCCGGGCGCAGCGCGCCCCGCCTGGTCGCCGCCGGGGCCGACCTGCTGGAGACCCTCTCGGCGGAGGTGGCCGACCTGCGGCGGGCCTGGCCCACGGTGGCGGTGGTCACCCCGGCCGCCCTCAGCGCGGCCGTGGTGGAGCGGCTCCGCCACGACCTGGGGGAGGCCCCGGTCGGCCACGCCGAGGCCGACGGCCTGGGGCGGCCGGTCACGGTGGTGCCCTCCGAGGGGGCCAAGGGCCTCGAGTTCGACGCGGTGGCGGTGGTGGAACCGGCGGCCATAGCCGCCGAGCGGGAGGACCGGGCGGCCGGCCTGCGGTTGCTGTACGTGGCCCTCACCCGCCCGACCCAGCACCTGAGCATCGTGGCGTCGACGCCCCTGCCGGCGGCCCTGGCGGCGGCGTTCAGCGCCGACGGTCACATGTGATCTGGCGCTGCTGGCGCTAAAATGGCGCCATGCCCAGCGTGCAGGTCAAGGACGTCCCCCCCGAGACCCACGCCGTCCTGCGCCGGCGGGCGGCCGCAGCGCACCAGTCGCTGCAGGAGTACCTCCGGCAGCGACTGATCGAGGAGGCAGCCACGCCGACCCTCGAGGAGATCCTGGAGCGGGCCGGTGGGCGGGCCGGCGGATCGGTCCCCCTGGCCGAGGCGGCGGCCATGGTGGGAGAGGATCGTGATCGTCGTTGACGCCAGCGTGGTCGTCACGGCCCTGGGCGACGACCACGCCGACGGCGACCACGCCCGCCACCGCCTGAGCGGGGAGAGGCTGGCGGCCCCCGAGCTGATCGACCTCGAGGTGACCTCGGTCCTGCGCCGCCTGGTCCGGGGCGGCCGCATGCCGCCCCGGCGGGCGGAGCTGGCCCTGGCCGACCTGATGGCGCTGCCGCTGGAGCGGGTGGCGCACCGGCCGCTGCTTGCCGGTTGCTGGGACCTCCGGGACCACCTGAGCACCTACGACGCGGCCTACGCCACCCTGGCCGGGCACCTCGGGGTGGTCCTGGTCACCGCCGACACCCGGATGGCCGCCGCGCCCGGGCTGCCCTGCGAGGTGGAGCTCCTCGACCCCCGGATGGCCGGCCCGGGCATCGGCTAGAGTCCCGGTCACACAAGGGCCGCGGAGCCAGGAAGCCGGTGCGAGACCGGCGCGGTGCCGCCACTGTGACCGGGGAGCGAACCTCACCATGACCACGGCCGTGAGGCTGGAAGGTCGAGGGGAGCGTCGATCCGGGAGTCAGGATACTGACCGCGGCCCTCCCGACCACGGGGCGAGTCCACCCCAGAGGAGAGCCAGCAAATGAAATCCCACCAGTCCCGACCGACCACTGACCCGGCGCGCCCGACGCGCCGGGCGGGCGCGCTCACCGCCGCCTGCCTGGGCGCGGCCGCCGTGCTGGCGGCGTGCGGCGGGAACAGCTCCCCGTCGTCGTCGGCGGCCCGGCCGGCGAGCGCCGCCAGCACCGGCTCGTGCGCCGGCGTGGCCGGCGCCCACCACGCCCGGGTGGTGGTCGAGACCTCCCCGTCGTCGCTGCGCCAGCAGTGCGTCGGCTTCGCCACGCCGACCATCACCGCGGCCGCCCTCCTCTCCGACGCCCGGGTGGCTCTCGGGACCCAGAAGTACAGCTTCGGGGTGGCGATCTGCCAGAGAT
>JAKAXN010000206.1 GCA_021816565.1 Actinomycetes bacterium | reverse complement strand
TGCAGGTCCACTCCCAGGCGCCGTTGCACCTCGGAGCGGACGAAGCGGATCAGGGCCCACACGTCGTCAGCCGAGCCGCCCGGCTCGGCCTGGATGAAGTTGGCGTGCTTGGACGACACCACCGCCTGCCCCAGCCGGTGGCCCTTCAGGCCGGCCGCCTCGACCAGCCGGCCGGCTGAGTCCCCGGGCGGGTTGGTGAACACCGACCCGGCGTTCTGGCCTCCCGGCTGGTGGCGGCGCCGCCAGGCCACGATCTCGCGGATGGTCCGCCGGCCGGCCTCCCGGTCCCCGGGGGCCAGGCCGAACTCCGCGTCCAGCACCACCTCGGTCGCACGGACCGCCGAGCGGCGGTACCCGTAATCGAGCCGGGCCCGCTCCACCGGGCGCGACCGCCCCTCGGCCAGGTCGAACAGCCGGGCCCTCAGCAGGGATCGGGACATGTCGGATCCGTGGCCCCCCGCGTTCATCCGCACCCCGCCACCCACCGAGCCCGGGACCCCGACCGCCCATTCCAGGCCGGTCAGCCCGGCCTCGACGCTCTGGCGGGCCAGGGTGGGCAGGGCCACCGCGGCCCCGGCCCGGACCGTGGTGCCCGTCACCTCGACCGCCCCGAACGACGCCGGGTCGAGCAGCACCGCCAGGCCGGGGAAGCCCCTGTCGCTCACCAGCATGTTCGAGCCCCGGCCCACCACCAGCACCGGCAACCCCGACGCCTGCACCGCCTGCGCCACCAGCTCCAGATCGCCCGGGCCGGTGACCGTCACGCGCACCGCGGCGGCTCCACCCACCCGGTAGGTGGTCAGCGGTCCCACCGGCCCGTCGGGGACGGCCCGCCCGCCCAGAGGGCTGAGCACCTCGAGCGCCCGCTCCACGCCGCCGGGCGGTGCCGCGTCCGGGTCCCGGCTCACGGCCGCTCCCCCTCCAGCCGGCGCTTCAGCCGGTCCGGGAGGGTGGTGATGTCGCCGGCTCCGAGGGTCAGGCACAGATCCCCGATCTGCAGGATGTCCGCCAGCATGGCCTCGGCGGAGTCCAGGTCGGGGGCGTAGTGCACCTCGGCCTCCGGCTCGGACCGGCGGACGGCCTGGTACACCAGCTCTCCGCTGATCCCCGGACGAGGGGCCTCGCCCGCGGCGTAGATACCGGTGACCACAACCACGTCGGCACCGGCGAAAGCCGGCCCGAAGTCCCGCCACAGAGCCTCGGTGCGGCTGTAGCGGTGGGGCTGGAACACCACCACCACCCGCGACCACCCGCCGCTGCGGGCGGTGGCGATGGCCGCCGCCACCTCCGTGGGCAGGTGGTCGTAGCCGTCCACGAACGACACCCCGGCCGCCTCGCCCCGGCTCTCGAAGCGGCGCCCGACGCCACGGTAGGCGCCGACCGCCTCCACCGCCTCCGCCCAGCCCGCCCCCAGCGCGGTCACCAGGGTGACCACCGCGGCGGCGTTGCGCACGTTGTGCAGGCCCGGTACGGCCAGCTGGACCCGGCCGGCCGACCCGGCCCCGGTGAGGAGGAAGCGGGCGCCGGCCCGGCTCAGCTCCACCTCGCTGATGCGCACGTCGGCGCCCTCGGCGGTGCCGTAGGTGAGCACCGCCGGCCCCGACCGGCCCGGCACCCGGGCCAGGCGGGCCGCGCCGGTGTCGTCGGCGCACACCACCACCGGGCCGGGCGGCTCGCGCACGAAGCGCTCGAAGGCCGCCTCGAGCCCGGCCATCCCGCCGTAGAACTCCAGATGGTCGGGCTCCACGCTGGTCACGACCGCAGCGTCGGCACCGAGCTCCACGAATGTCCCGTCGCTCTCGTCGGCCTCGACCACGAACCATTCGCCGGCCCGGTCCCACACCGCGCCCGGGCCCATCCCCGCGATGTCGCCACCGACGATCATCGACGGGTGCCACCCGAGGCCCACCATGGTCACCGCGAGCATCGAGGAGGTGGTCGTCTTGCCGTGGGTCCCCGACACCGCCGCGGTGCGGGTCACGGCGCAGATGGCGGCGAGGACGTCGGCCCGGCGCCAGACGGTGATACCGGCCGCCCGGGCCGCCGTCACCTCCGGGTCACTGTCGGGCACAGCGGTGGAGCGAACCACCATGTCGGCGCCGCGGGCCAGGTCCGGGGCGTGGCCGACGCGGACGTCGACTCCCTGATCGGCCAGGCGGCGCAGCACCCGGGAGTCGGCGGTGTCGCTGCCGCTGACCTGGTGGCCCATGGCCGTGAGGACGGTGGCGATGGCGCTCATCCCGGCTCCGCCGGCGCCGATCACGTGCACCCGGCGGGGGCGGTCCAGCTCGGGTCGGCTGGGGCTGCCGCCCGGCGCGCTGGGCCGGTCAACCACGGGCGTGCTGCTCCACCAGAGCGGCCACCCGCTCGGCCGCGTCGGGGCGGCCCAGCCGGCGGGCCGCGCCGGCCATGGTCCGGCGCTCCGCCCGGTCCTCCACCAGCCGGTCCAGCTCGGCCTCCAGCCGGTCGGCGTCGAGCTCGCCGTCGGGTACGAGCACCGCGGCGCCGGCGTCGGCCAGCCGGCGGGCGTTCTGCGTCTGGTGATCGCCCGGCGCCCCCGGCAGCGGAACCAGGATGGAGGGCACGCCGATGACGGCCAGCTCGGCCGCGGTGCTGGCTCCGGCCCGCTGGAGGGTCACATCGGCGGCGGCCAGCAGCAGGTCCATGCGGTCCTCGAACTCGACCTGGACGTACAGCAGTCCGCCCTCCACCGGAACCGGGGCCCGGGCGGACATCTCGGCGAAGTCCCGGCGGCCGACGACGTGGTAGATGCAGATACCGCCCCGCCGGGTCCACCGGCCGGCCAGCTCGGCCACCGCGTCGTTGATCCTCCGGGCCCCGAGCGACCCGCCGGCCACCGCCACCACCACCGCATCGGCGGGCAGACCCAGCGCCTCCCGGGCCGAGGCCCGCCCGGCGTCGGTGGTGTCGGCGCTGACGATCTCCGGTCGGACCGGGTTGCCGGTGACGACCGCCCGGGGCAGCGGGGTGTTCTCGAAAGACACGGCGCAGGCCGCGGCGAACCGGCCGGCCAGCCGGTTGGCCAATCCGGGGACGGCGTTCTGCTCGGCCACCACGAGCGGCACCCGCCAAAGCACGGCGGCCAGCGCGGCGGCGGCGCTGGCGTAGCCGCCCACCGCCACGGTCACAGCCGGGCGGAGCCGGCCCATCAGGACCACGGCCCGGGCGAAGGCCCGGATCAGGCCCACCACCGCCCCTATATTGTCCCGGGAGAGTCGCCTCACGATCCCCCGGCCGGGCAGCAGGGTCACGTCGAAGCCGGCGGCGGGGACCATCCGGGCCTCCATACCGCGGGTGGAGCCGATGAAGTGGATGCTGTCGGACGGGTGGCCGCGGCCGGTCAGAGCCCGGGCAATGGCGATGGCGGGCACCACGTGCCCGCCGGTGCCACCGCCCGCGATGACCGCCCAGGTGGTCGACGGCCGGTCGCTCACGACTGCTTGGCGATGTTGGCCAGGATCCCGATGCCGAAGAGGCTGATGACCAGGGCCGACCCGCCGAAGGACACGAACGGCAGGGGCACCCCCGTGACCGGCAGCAGGCCCACCACGGCGCCGATGTTGATCACCGCCTGGCCGACCAACCAGGCGGTTATGCCCGAGGCGGCCAGGGCGGCGAAGCGGGTGGGGGCCCGGGAGGCCACCCGCACCCCGACCAGGGTGAGCATCACGAACAGGGCGCTCACGAAGAACCCGCCGACCAGGCCGGTCTCCTCGCCGATGACGGCGAAGATGAAGTCGGTCTGGGCGTTCGGCAGGTACCCGTAGCTGGCGACGCTCGAGCCGATCCCGTCGCCGAGGACGTGGCCGTGGCTGAGGGCCAGCAGGGCCTGCACCGACTGGTAGCCGCTGTTGCGGGCGTCGGCGAAGGGGTGCAGGAAAGCCGTCATCCGCTTCCACCGGTACGGCGCGGCCTTGGCCATCAGGTAGGCGCCGACCACCCCCACGCCGCCCATGCCGGCCAGGACCCGGCCCGGCAGGTTGGCGGTGAAGAGCATGGAGGCGGCGATCACGACCAGCACCAGCGAGGTCCCCATGTCCGGCTGGGCCATGATGAGCACGACCAGCAGCCCGAGGACGGCCAGGACCGGGGCCGCCTGGTACTTCCAGTCCCCCTTGCCGGCCCGGCGGTCGAGCACGTCGGCGGCGAAGATGATGAGCGCCAGCTTGGCCACCTCGGACGGCTGGATCTGCACCGATGAGGTGCCGATCCAGCGGGAGGCCCCGTAGGCGCTGACCCCGACCCCGGGCACGAGCACCGCCAGGAGCATGGCGATGGTCACGTACATGATGGGGCGGGCGGGCCGCCGCCACGCCTGATGGTCCACCTTGACGGCCAGGCCGAACCCGGCGCAGCCGATCAGCAGCCAGATCCACTGGCGGATGAAGAAGTGCCACGGCGAGCCGTAGCTCTGCAGGCTGACGATTGACGACGCCGACAGGACCATCACCACGCCCATCAGGCACAGGATGGCCACCAGGGTCACCAGCAGCCAGAACGACCCGCCCTTGGCCGAGGCGCTCCGGTGGACCGGCCGCCTGGGCCGCGTCGAGGGCGGCGCGAGCCGGGTGGGTCGTGGTTCGGTGGTCAGCACTGGGCTCCCCCTTGTTCCAGTAGGTGACGGACGGTTGCTGCGAAATGGTCCCCCCGCTCGGAGTAGGAGCGGTACCAGTCGAAGCTGGCGCACCCCGGGGACAGCAGGACGGTGTCGCCGGGCCCGGCCTGGGCGGCGGCGGACGCCACCGCGGCCTCCATGCTGTCGGCGGTGGCGACCGGCACCAGACCGCCGAGCGCGGCGGCCACCTCCCCGGCGGCCTCACCGATGCCCACCGCGGCCCGGATGGGCGGCACCGCCCGGGCCAGCACTCCGAGATCGAGCCCCTTGTTGCGCCCGCCGGCGATGAGCACGACCGAGTCGAAGCCGGCCACCGCAGCCAGCACCGAGGCCGGGGTGGTGGCCTTCGAGTCGTCGTACCAGCCCACCCCGCCGGCCTCGGCCACCAGGCTGACCCGGTGCGGCAGCGGGCCGGTGCGGGCCAGGGCGGCCCGGCAGGCTTGCGGTGGGGCCCCGGCGGCCACGGCCACCGCGGCGGCGGCCAGCGAGTTGGACACGTCGTGGGGCAGGCTGCGGGGCAGCTCCCCCACCGCCATGATGGCGGCCCCGCCGGGGCCGACCAGGTACCCGTCGACCAGCCCGAACGATGCGGCCCGGCCGGTGGACCAGGTGATGCGCTCCACACCGACGGGGATGGCCCCGGCCCGGGCCGACACCGCGTCGTCGTCCAGATTGAACACGGCCCGGTCACCGGGCCCCTGGTTGGCCCAGATCCGGGCCTTGGCCGCGGCATAGTGGTCCAGGTCGGGGTGCCAGTCCAGATGATCGGGCGCCAGGTTGAGCCAGCAGCTGACCGCCGGGCGGAAGCGGTCGGTGAACCACAGCTGGAACGACGAGACCTCGGCCACCACCACCTCGTGGGCCCCCTGGACCGCTTCGATGAGGGGCAGGCCGATGTTGCCGGCGGCCACCGCCGGGCGGCCGGCTTCGTTGAGGATGGCGGTCACCAGCGTGGTGACGGTCGTCTTGCCGTTGGTACCGGTGATGGCGACCAGTTGGGTGCCGGGGCGGGCGGAGGCCACCTCCGACGCCAGCTCTATCTCGGAGATGACCGGGACGCCGGCGCGCGCCGCCGCCGCGTACACCGGGTGGCTGACCGGGACGCCGGGGCTGGGCACGACCATGGTCGCCCCGGCCAGCTTCGCGGTCAGAGCGGCCTCGTCCGCCGGGGTCCGCTCCAGGGTGACGCCGGCCGCCTCCGCGGCCGCCACCTGCTCCGGGCCCGGCCGGTCGTCGAGGACCACCACCGCGTCGCCGCGGGAGCGCAGATGAGAAGCCACGGCCCGTCCGGTGACCCCGAAGCCCACCACGGCCACCGTGCGGGCGCTCACCCGGTGCCGCCCCGGGAGAGGAAGTCGGCGTAGAAGGCCCCGAGCGCCAGGGCGGTGAAGAGCCCGGCCAGGATCCAGAACCGGATGATCACCGTGGTCTCGGGCCAGCCCAGCAGCTCGAAGTGGTGGTGGATCGGTGCCATCCGGAACACCCTCCGCCTCATCAGGCGGAAGCTGGCCACCTGGATTATGACCGAGAGGGTCTCGAGCACGAACAGGCCGCCGATGATGGGCAGCAGGAGGTCCACGTTCTCGAGCAGGGCCAGGACGGCGACGGCCGTACCGATGCCGAGGGATCCGATGTCGCCCATGAAGATCCGGGCGGGGGCGGCGTTGAACCACAGGAACCCGGCGCAGGCGCCGATCAGGGCGCTCGCCATGATCGCCTCGTCGATGGGCGCCGGGTTGCGGTACAGGTCGAAGTGCTTGAACTGGTAGAAGCCGATGACGGTGAATGCGGCGAACGCGAACGTCGACGACCCGGCGGCCAGGCCGTCCAGGCCGTCGGTGAGGTTGACGGCGTTGCTGCAGCCGACGATCACCAGCACCGCGAATATGACCCAGCCCACCTTGCCGAGATCGATACCGATGGAGTCGTACCTGGTGAACGACAGGTGCGTGTCCACCTTGAGCCACGTGACCGCGGTGATCGAGAAGGCCAGGGCCACCACCAGCTGCCCGGCGGCCTTGGCTCTCTTGTTGAGCCCGAGGCTGCGCTGCCGGTTGACCTTGATCCAGTCGTCGGCCAAGCCCACCGCCGCGGTGGCGCACACGGCCAGCATGGCCACGATGCCCCGGGTGGTGAACGCAGCCCCCACGTGGGCCGCCACGTAACCGACCACCGCCGCCCCGATCAGGGCCAGTCCGCCCATGGTCGGGGTCCCGGCCTTGGTGAGGTGCCGCTCCGGGCCGTCCTCGCGGATCTGCTGGCCGATACCCCGGGCGCGCAGCCAGTTGATCAGCAGCGGGGTGGCGATCATGGAGACGAGCAGCGAGATCCCGCCCGCCAGGAGGAGGTTCTTCACTGGTCCTCCCTCCGGGAGGACCGGATCCGCTCCAACGTGGAGCGGGCCACCTCGGCATCGTCGAAGGGCAGGACCCGCCCGCCGATCTCCTGGCCCTTCTCGTGGCCCTTGCCGGCGATCACGACCACGTCGCCGGCCCGGGCGTTGGCCAGGGCGGTGCCGATGGCCGAGCCCCGGTCGGCGTCGACGATCACGTTCGAGCTGTCGCCGGTCCCGGCCAGGATGGCGGCGATGATGGAGTCGGGATCCTCGCTGCGGGGATTGTCGGAGGTGACGACCACCAGGTCGGCCGAGCTGGCGGCGGCCCGCCCCATCAGCGGCCGCTTGTCCCGGTCCCGGTCCCCTCCCGCCCCGAACACCACGATCAGCCGCCCCTCGCAGACCTGGCGCGCCGCGCCGAGGACCTGGGCCAGGCCGTCGGGGGTGTGGGCGTAGTCGACGATGACCGTGAAGGGCTGTCCGGCGTCGACGAGCTGGAAGCGGCCGGGGACCGACTCCACCGAGGACAGGCCGGCCGCCACCGTTTCGGGCGCCACCCCCATGGCCGCCGCGCACGTCGCCGCGGCCAGCGCGTTGTACACGTTGAACTGGCCACCCACCGCGAGTGAGACATCCTGGCCGGACCAGCGGAACCGGCTGCCGGCGGTGCTCGCCACCAGATCCTCCGCGTCATCCAGGCCGTAGGTGACGACCCGGTTCGGGCCGGATCCGATGCGCTCCAGGAGCCTGCGGCCCCAGGGATCGTCGCGGTTGACCACCGCCACACCGACCCGGCCCGGCTCGAACAGGCGGGCCTTGGCCTCGAAATAGGCGTCCATGGTCTTGTGGTAGTCGAGGTGCTCCGGCGTGAGGTTGGTGAACACTCCTGCGGCGAAGCTGACC
>JAKAXN010000205.1 GCA_021816565.1 Actinomycetes bacterium | reverse complement strand
CGGACCCGTCCAACGTTTTCGCCATCGACGACATCCGCACCGTGACCGGGGCGGAGCTGCGCATCGCCGTGGCCACCCGCCAGTCGATCGTCGAGTCCATCACCAAGTACCACCGGGTGATGTCCGACGCGGAGAACGTGTCGGCCGAGGCGGCCAGCACCTTCGAATCCGACAACACCCTGGACACGGTCCGGGAGGTCAGCGAGGAATCGCCGATCGTCAAGCTCGTCAACCTCCTGATCAGCCAGGCCATCGCCGACCGGGCATCCGACATCCACATCGAGCCGGCGGAGCGGGACCTGAGGGTGCGGTTCCGGATCGACGGGGTCCTCCACGAGGTGATGCGCCCGCCCAAGAACATCCAGTCGGGGATCGTCAGCCGGCTCAAGGTCATGGCCGACATCAACATCGCCGAGCGCCGCATCCCCCAGGACGGACGCATCAACACCATCATCAACGGCCGGGACGTGGACCTGCGCGTCGCCACCCTGCCGACGGTGCACGGCGAGAAGGTGGTCATGCGGGTGCTGGACAAGTCGACGGCGCTGCTGCGCCTGTCCGACCTCGGCTTCCTGCCGGAGAACATGGTCCGCTACGAGGAGTCCTTCCGCAAGCCCTACGGCACCATCCTGGTGACCGGGCCGACCGGCTCGGGCAAGTCCACGACCCTCTACGCCACCTTGAACATCGTCAACGACGAGACCAAGAACGTCATCACCGTCGAGGACCCCGTCGAGTACCAGCTGCCCGGCATCAACCAGGTGCAGGTCAACGCCAAGGCCGGCATGACATTCGCCGCGGCCCTGCGCAGCATCCTGCGCTCCGACCCCGACGTGGTCCTCGTGGGCGAGATCCGCGACCGCGAGACCGCCGTGATCGCCATCGAGGCCGCCCTCACCGGCCACCTGGTGCTGAGCACGCTGCACACCAACGACGCGGCCTCCACCCCGAGCCGGCTGGTGGAGATGGGCGTCGAGCCGTTCCTGGTCGGCAGCTCCATCGACTGCATCGTGGCCCAGCGCCTGGCCCGCCGGCTGTGCCAGCGCTGCAAGGAGGCCTACAGGCCCGACCACGCCGAGCTGGGCGCGCTCGACTGGGACTTCGAGAGCCTGGGCGGGACCGGATCGGACTTCCACCTGTTCCGACCCAAGGGCTGCGGGGCGTGCGGCGGCACCGGCTACCACGGCCGCTTCGCCGTGCACGAGGTGCTGCAGGTCTCCGAGGAGATAGAGCGGCTGATCGTGGAGCGCGGCCACACCGACGAGATCCGCAAGATCGCCATCGGACAGGGGATGCTCACCCTCCGCCAGGCCGGGATGGTGGCGGTCGCCCAGGGGACGACCTCGATCGAGGAGATCCTCCGGGTCATCGCCTGAGCGCCGCCCGATGCGCTTTTCGCGTCGCTACAGGCCCGATCGGCTCATACCGAAAGGTTTCGCATGATCCCCACTTCCAGGGCGATAGGGGAGTTCCTCGTCACCCGCAAGGTCCTCTCGAAAGACGTCATGGAAGAGATGCTCGCCCGGGAGGCCCAGACCGGGGTCCCGCTGGCCAAGCTGCTGGCGTCGGAGGGCATGGTCTCCGAACGAGATCTGGTGGCGGCGGTGGCCGACCAGCTGGGCATCACCATGTGGGACCCCAACACCGAGCCCATCCCCGCCATCCTGGGGGGGATGCTGCCGGTGGCCATGTGCCAGCGGCTGCGGGTCGTGGCGGTCGGGATGAGCGGCAACGAGCTGACCGTCGCCATGGAGAACCCCACCGACCAGGAAGCGGTCAACCAGATCAGCTCGGAGACCGGCTGGGTGATCCGGCCGGTGCTGGCCGCCACCTCGGACATCTCGCTGGCCATCGAGGTCCTCTACGGGGTGGAGGACAAGCCGACCGTGGTCGAGGCCACCGAGGACGGCAACGACACCGTCCCGCTCAGCGAGGTCCACCTCAACGCCCTCCTCGAGGAGATGGTCGACATGGGGGCGTCGGACCTGCACCTGAGCGCCGGGCTGCCGCCGTGCGTGCGCATCGACGGTCACCTGCGGCCCATGGAGGGCTACGAGACCCTCAACCCGTCGGAGCTGCGGCGCATCATCTACGCGGTGCTGAGCCAGCGTCAGCGGGAGAAGTTCGAGGGTGAGCTGGAGCTCGACACCTCCCACTCGGTCCCCAACGTGGGCCGGTTCCGGCTTAACGTCTTCGTGCAGAGGGACTCCGTCGGTGCGGTGCTGCGGGCCATCCCGTTCAAGATCGTCCCGCTGGAGAAGCTGGGGGTGCCGGCGGTGGTGGGGAGCCTGGCCAACCTGCCCCGGGGGCTGGTGCTGGTAACCGGCCCCACCGGCTCGGGCAAGTCGACCACCCTGGCGTCGATCGTGGACATCATCAACTCCACCCAGCCGCTGCACATCATGACGGTGGAGGACCCCATCGAGTTCGTCCACTCCCACAAGCGCTGCGTGGTCAACCAGCGGGAGGTGGGCGAGGACACCAAATCCTTCGCCGAGGCCCTCAAGCACGTCCTCCGGCAGGACCCCGACGTGATCCTCGTGGGGGAGATGCGCGACCTGGAGACCATCTCCACCGCCCTGACCGCGGCGGAGACCGGCCACCTGGTCTTCGGCACCCTCCACACCCAGGACGCCCCCCAGTCCATCGACCGGGTGATCGACGTGTTCCCGGCCCACCAGCAGCAGCAGATCCGGGTCCAGCTGGCCTCGGCGCTGCAGGCGGTGGTCACCCAGCAGCTCCTTCCCCGGGCCACCGGCCGGGGCCGGGCCGTGGCCTGCGAGGTGCTCGTAGCCACCCCGGCGGTCCGCAACCTCATCCGGGAGGGGAAGGTCCACCAGATCTACAGCGCCATGCAGGGCGGAGGTAAGTACGGCATGCAAACGATGGACCAGTCGTTGGCGGAGTTGGTCCGCTCCTCGGTGGTCGCCATGGACGTGGCCCTGGAGCGCTGCCACCACGAGGACGATCTGCGCCGCCTGGTGGCGGGGGCCCGCTGATGCCCACCACATACGCCTACAAGGTCCGGGACAAGTCCGGAAAAATACTGACCGGTTCGCTCGACGCCGACAACACCGCTCTGGTCGCCAACCGGCTGCGGCAGATGGGCTACGTGCCCATCGCCATCGACAAGAAGGCCGGCCCCGGGGTCAAGCGGGAAATCCCCATCCCGGGGATCTCGAACCGGGTGAAGCTGAAGGAGATAGCGGTCTTCAGCCGGCAGTTCGCCACGATGATCAACGCCGGGCTCACCCTGCTGCGCAGCCTGGCCATCCTGTCCGCCCAGACCAGCAACACCCACTTCCAGACCGTCATCGACCAGGTGCGCACCGACATCGAGTCGGGCTCCTCGCTGTCCCAGGCGCTCAACCGCCATCCCAAGCAGTTCAGCCGGCTGTACGTGTCGATGATCCGGGCCGGCGAGACCGGCGGCAACCTGGACCGGACCCTGTCGGACCTGGCCACCACCATCGAGAAGCAGGTCGAGCTGCGGGGCAAGATCCGCTCGGCCATGACCTATCCGATCATGGTGCTGCTGCTGGTCACCGGGATCCTCGGGGCCATGCTGCTCTTCATCGTCCCCATCTTCAAGAAGATGTACGACCAGCTGGGCGGCAAGCTCCCGGCGCCGACGCAGCTTCTCATATCCATATCGAACGTCGTGGTCCACGGCGCCCCGTTCGTGGTGGCCGGGGCCGTGGGCCTGGCCTTCGCCTACAAGAGGTGGGTCCGCACCGATACCGGCCGGGCGGCACGCGACCAGCTGTTGCTGCGGGTGCCGATCTTCGGCGGGCTGATCCGCAAGACGGCCATGGCCCGCTTCGCCTCGACGCTCTCCACCCTGCTCAGCTCCGGCGTGCCGGTCCTCGAGTCGCTGGAGATCACCGCCGACACCGTCTCGAACGTGGTGGTGGCCAAGGGCGTGCACGCGGTGGCGGACGGGGCCAAGCGGGGCGAGCCGCTGACCAGGCCCCTGCTCGAGCATCCGGTGTTCCCCCCGATGGTGACGCAGATGATGGCGGTGGGGGAGGAGACCGGCGCCCTCGATTCCCTGCTGGCCAAGGTCGCCAACTTCTTCGAGGAGGAGGTGCAGCGCACGGTCGAGGCCCTCACCTCCCTGCTGGAACCGCTGCTGATCGTGGTGCTGGGCGGGGCGGTCGGCTCCATGGTGGTGGCGCTGTACCTGCCGATGTTCGACATCATCAAGCTGGTCGGCAACAACAACTGACGGCCCGCACCCTCACATGCAGCACCGTCCGGCCCGCCGGCTCCTCGCCGCCGCGCTCGTCGCCGTCATCTCCGCTGCGGGAATGTCGACCCGGGCCGCAGCGGCGGTGGCCGACCCGGCCGGCCCCACCACCACGACCACCGTGGCGCTACCGCCGCTCCCGGCGGTGGACCCGGCGCTGACCGCAGGCCAGCAGCCCGCCACCCTGCTGGCCCGGGCCCTGACCCTGAGCAGCGTGGGCCTCGACGGCACCGCTCTGCTGTCCGCCCTCGGCCGGACCCAGGCCCGCCTGGACGCCGACGCCGCCGCGGCGCAGCGGGCCGAGGCCGCTGTGGCCCGGGCCGACGCCTCGGCCCGGCAGGCCCGCCAGACCGCCGCCGAAGCGGCTGCGACCTACCGGAGCATGTCCGGCGCGATCCGCCAGGCGGTCATCTTCCTCTACACCTCGGGCTCCGGGGCCCTCACCATCAGCCCCCGGGCCGGATCGGCGGCCCTCTACGCCGCCGACTACGCCGAGGCCACGGTCGGACCCTACGGGGTGCTGGTCCGGGCCCGCCGGGAGCAGACGCGTCAACGGACCCTCCTGCGGGCCGCCACCCACCAGCAGGATCTGGCCGACGCCAGCCTGGCCCGGGCCCGCGCCGCTCTCGGCGACCAGCGGGTCCAGATGACCAGGCTGCAGGGGGAGGTGCGGGCCCTGTCGGCCTCCTCGGCCGCCGCGGTGACCGTCGACCACCAGGCCCTGGCCTCCGAGGCCGGGGCGGCGCTGACCGGCGCCGGGGGGAACCTGCAGTTCAGCCCGAAGTCCCCGCTGCCCGCACCGCTTCCCACCACACCGGTGGCGCTGGCCTGGGCGTTCGCCCAGCTCGGCAAGCCCTACCTGTGGGGCGCCACCGGCCCCGACAGCTTCGACTGCTCCGGGCTCACCCAGTACGTGTGGCGGGCCGCCGGGGTGTCGATACCCAGGGTGTCGGAGGACCAGTACGCCTGGACGGTCCCGGTACCTCTGTCGGACCTGCTCCCCGGGGACCTGGTGTTCTTCGGCACGACCGACATCCACCACGTCGGGATCTACATCGGCGACGGGCTCATGATCAACGCCCCCCACACCGGCGACGTGGTCCGGGTCAGCTCGATCTGGTGGTCCGACCTGGCCGGATTCGGGCGGGTCCACTTCGACGGGGTGCCCGTGCCGGCGCAGGCCGTGCCGAGCACCTCCCACCCGGCCCCGCCCGACGTCCTGGCGTCGCGGGGCCCGGTCCCGTCCCAGGTGACCCCCCCGCCCGGCGCCCGGCCCGTCACCTCCACCCCGGTGGCGACGGCCGGGACCACCACCACCACGGCGCCGCCCGCCCCCGCTCCGGTGGCCACCACGCTCCCGGTCACCTCCACCGTCCCGGCCGTCACCGGCCCGGCGGCGCCGACCACATCGGCCACGGTGCCTGAGCCCGGCCCGACCACCACATCCACGCCCTGAACGCGCCACCTGTAGTCCGGCGGAGACGCCGGGGGGCATCGGTATTTCGGTGTTTACTCCGGTTTCTCCGGAGGGGGGAGTCAAGGCTCAGGTGTTCGGTTCGTCCACCCGATCATGAGGTTGCGAGCAGGGCTCGAGAAAAGAGCAAAACCGCCGAGAGGCGGTGACGCAAAGCCACGGGACCGGACGTGATGAGCGAGGGTCAGCCGGGTTACCTGGAGCACTCGGACCTAACGGTGCGGGTTCAGGGAATCGAAAGCAGCGCTCGCAGCCACAATCCCCGAACCGAAAGGCAACCACCACTGATGCTGTCCTCACTGAAGGAGCGCCGGGACCGCGAGGACGAGGGCTTCACGCTCATCGAACTCATGGTCGTGGTGCTGATCATCGCCATCCTGTTGGCGATCGCCATCCCCACCTTCCTGGGCGCCCGTAACACGGCCAACGCCCGGGCCGCCCAGTCCAACCTGCGCAACGCCCTCACGGCCGAGCAGACCCAGTGGACCAACACGCAGTCGTTCTCGACGGACCTGTCGACCATCGAGCCCAGCCTGAGCTGGGTCACCACCTGGAGCACCACCAACACCGGCAACGAGATCCTCGTTGCCCCGTCGACCGGGATCAGCGATGTGGTCGTGCTCACCGCCTATGGCAAGGACGGCAACTGCTGGAGCATCGCTCAGGTGAACACTGCGAACCCGACCGGCGCCCCGGATGGCACCTACTACAACAAGACCGCGGCCACGGCTACCAACACGTGCGCCACGGTGACCGCTCCTACGGCTGCGGCCACCCCGGGATCGGCTGCTACCAGCACCGGAAGCACCTGGTACACCAGCTTCTAAGCGCAACTCACCGCTGTCCGATTGATCGGGGCCCCGCCTTAGGGCGGGGCCCCGCTTCTTTGGAGGAGTAACCGACAATGGCAGCAGCACACGTGACAACCTTCCCGACGGAGACTGGGCGGACGGCCCAGGACCGAGCCGCCTGGCCGTCCTCGGTGCTGATCGGTGGCCTGTTCGTGGTGGCGGCCATGACGGTCAGCCTCCGTTTCGGCTGGGTCCTGGGGGTGAGAGGCGGATGGGCTGTCCCCTCGGATGTCTGGATGACGGTCAACGGAGGCCGATTCGTCTGGAACGGGGCCCTCGGCTACGTCTACCAGGGGACGATCTCGTACGCCCTGCCGCTGTCGTTCATCCTCATCGCCCCCGCCAGCGGGCTCATCGACCGTCTGGGGCTCACCGAAGGATCTCCCGTCCCCCTGCCACACCCGGGCGCCTGGCTGGTGATCGGTCCCTACACACTGGTCTTCGGAGTCTTCCTGCTCCACGCGGTCCGCCGCCTGGCATGGGATGTCGGCGTGCGCTCGCGACTGTGGCTGCTCCAGCTGGCGGCGGTGGGCATAGTGCTGGTACCCGCGTTCGACTGGGGCCACTTTGAGGACGTCCTGGCCCTCACCGCAGTCATCTGGGCTCTGCGGAGGATCATCACCGGCGACTACGTCCGGGCTGCGCTGTATCTGTCAGTGGCGGTGTCGTTCAAGCAGTGGGCGGTCCTGCTCCTTCCATTCGCCATAGCCGCCGCCCCCCGGGGTGAGCGCCTGCGATCCCTGCTGGCGGGCGTGGCCCTCCCAGGCGCCTTCACGCTCTACCTGCTCGGGGTCGACTGGAAAGACGCTTCGAAGGCGTTGTTCCTGCCCACCAACCCGCTGTCGGGATTCGAGGGACACGGGGCGGTCTTCGTCGACTGGTTCGGGCGGCACACCTCAACCGTCACCCGCAGCACCGCCACCCTGCTGGCTGCGTGGACCGGGTGGCGACTACGCGGCGTCCGCGACGCCCCCGGGATCATCGCGGTGGCGGCGCTGATCCTGGTGCTTCGACCGCTGTTCGAGCCCGTCACCTTCGCCTACTACTGGTCACCGGCGCTGGTCCTGGCCGGCCTGGCCGGCGTGGCCGCCACGCAGCGTATTCTTGCTAGCCAGTGGGCGCTGCTGCTGGTGGCCACCCTCTGGACCCTGCCCAAGAGCAACCCGGCCACCGCCGGGCTGTGGTGGGGCGGCTACCTGATCATCCTGGCCGTCGCCGCCTGGCAGGTGCTGGGGGCGCTGACCGGCCGGTCTTTCCGACTTGGGCGGCTCCTCCGTCTTCGGGTCAAGCCTCCCGGTGCG
>JAKAXN010000204.1 GCA_021816565.1 Actinomycetes bacterium | reverse complement strand
TTGCGACCCCGCATCGGAGTGGGCCACCAGTCCGGTCAGGCGGCGGCCGCCCCGGGAGCGGCGGGCCATCTCGAGGGCGTCGAGGACCATCTCGGTCTTCATGTTGGAAGCGACCCTCCAGCCGACGATTCGCCGGGAGAAGGCGTCGACGATGAAGCACACGTAGGCCATCCCGGACCGGGTGGGAACGTAGGTCAGGTCGGTCACCCACAAAGCATCGGGCCGGGAGGCCTTGAAGACCCGGTTGACCAGATCGGCCGCCCGGGTGGCGTCGGGGTCGGCTCGGGTGGTGAACACCTTGCGCCGGCGGGTGATCCCGGCCATGCCGGCCGAGCGCATCAGCCTGGCGGTCTGGTCCCGGCCGACCTCGATCCCGGCCCGGCGGGCCGCTTTCCAGAGCTTGTCGGCCCCGTAGACCTTGCGGTTCGCCACCCACAGGGCCATCAGCACCTGGACCATCACCGCGTCACGCACCGCCCGGGCGGACGGGACCACCTGGCGGTGCTTGGCCGCGTAGTACGTGCTCGGAGCCACCTGCAGCGCCTTGCAGATGGGCTCGACTCCGAACTCGTCCCGATATGCGTCGATGAACCCGACGACTACTTCTGTGGGCGGTCGAGCTCCGCCGCGAAGAAAGCCGACGCCTTCTTCAAGATCTCGTTCGCCCGACGCAGCTCCTTGACCTCCTGGCGCAACGCCTTGAGCTCCTCAGCGTCAGCGCTGGACACCCCGGGCGCCTCGCCAGCGTCGATGTCGGCCTGCTTCACCCAGCTGCGCACCGACTCGACCCCATACCCCAGCTGCTCGGCCACCCGCTGGATCGTCCCCTGCGAGGTGCCCAGCTCCTTCCTCAGCTGGCGGACCAGACGGACCGCGTGAGCCTTCTCCTCAGGACTGTACCGACGAGTCGTCGGATTCCCAGGGGACTGTTCCTTCGGCATAACTCCATCCTCGCTTCCAAGGTATGGAGCCTCCAAGCATCCCAGGGTGGTTCAGGCGACGCCTCCCCACAGCCCCTGATCGGGGGCTTTGTATCCTCCCCAGGCGTCGGCTGCGAGGCTGTCGTACATGGGCACCAGGTGCCCGGCTCGGTCGGTGGTTCGGCTGTCGGTTCTTGGGGCGCTGTCGCCGAGCCACGCGGAGAGGTCGGCGACCGTCGGGGCGTCCTGGGGGTCAGCGTGGATGATGATGGTGGTGGCTCGGCTCACGGTTCGTCCTCCTCGTCACGGCGGGTGAGCTGTTCGTAGATGGCCTGTAGTTCCGGGCTGGGGGTTACGTCGTGGGCAGCGAGATCCCTCGTAATTGCTGCGTACGCGTTGCGGGCCGCTCCGGGCTGCCCGCTGGCTGCTGCCGCTCTCAGCAGTGCGGCAGCGGCGCTCTCGTCGAGGGGATTGGCGAGCAGCGCCTGGCAGGCCGCCCATCGGGCGAGCTCGGGCTCTCCGGCGTCTTGGGCCAGGCCGGCCAGTGTCCGGGCGGCAGCGGAGATGGCCCTTTCGATGTGGGTCCGCAGCCCTTCGGTGTCCACCCAGGCGTAGCTGTTGCCGGCGCCGGTGAGCGGCGGTCCGGTGACCAGAGCGAGGGCCTGGCTGTAGGAGTCGATCGCCCGGGCGGTGTCGCCGGTCCCTTGATGGCTGGCGGCTCGAGCCGACAGGTCCTGGAAGAGCGTCCAATCGCAGGTGACGTTTTGTAGCTGGTAGCCGCCGGAGACGCCGGCGTCGGGGATGCGGCCCGGCCCCAGGCTGCTCCGAGCTCGGGAGACGGTGGATCGGAGCCAGACATCGCGCTCGGTGTTGCCCGCCGCGAGGGCGGTGAGGAGGGCGTCTGAGGAGATGACCCGGTGGGGGTGGACGGCGAGGTAGACGACCAGTTGGGTGACAGCGGCGCGTGCCGGCGGCTGCGCCCAGCCGGTCACGGTGACCTCGCCGAGCACGCGCACTACGGGGTCTGCGAGGGCCGGGGGTACTGGCGGAGCGAATACGGCCTGCTCGGGCCGCTCGAGCCGGGACCGCGGAGGCTCCCGGGATCCGTCCGCGGTGCCCTGACGACTGTCGGCTGGCGGAGGTTCTGCGCCGGGACCGGGGTGTGTGTGATGCCCTCCGGCGTCCTCGGGTGCTGCGGGGCTGTGGTTGCCGGGTGAGCCTGTTCCGGAGGCAGGTCCGGGCGTGCCGGCGGTGGTGCCGGCCGGGCCGAGATCGGCTGGAGCCGGATCTGCTGGGGCCCCGACGAGGGTGTTCCGCCGGCGGCGAAGAAGGATGATCCCGGCCGCTAGAGCGGCCGCTGCGACGACGCCGGCCGCGGTGTCGCTGGCCGGGACTGACCCTCCGGGTGCGGCCCTGTTAGAAGCGATGGCGGCGGCGGATGTACGGCCGCTGGTGAGGGCGGCGGGGGTGGTGGCGGACCCGGCTGGCGGGGTGACAGTGGCTGGTGGGGGGAAGGTGACGGGGATGGTGATGGGTGCGGGGTTGACGATGATGGGGGCGGCGCCGCTGTAGGAGGGGGTGGCCGGTTCGGGTGGGAAGTTGATGGTGAGGGTGGCCGAGGTGAGGTCGGCTGGGACCGGGAAGGCGTACCGGTAGGGGAACAGTTCGTTGCGGCTGTCGGTGCTGCCGTCGGTGGCGACCTGGGCGGGGTCGGGCCCGCCGGGGAGGGTCTTGGGGTGAATGGGGGGCTGCCCGGCGACGGTGAGGGTCATGTCGGCGGCGGTGACGTTGGCCTGGTACTGGAGGGCGTCGCTGGGTGAGTCGGTCGGCTGGGGAGGGTCTTCGAGGGTGGGGACCAGCCAGGCCTGATCGGCGGCTGGGGCCGGGTCGGTGGTGCCGTCGGGGCCGAAGTAGCTGAGCGTGACGGCGGGGACTTTGACGATCAGCGCGGCGTCTGGCAGGTCGATGGAGTCGTTGTTGTAGGGGGTGGGGATGTCGCGTTCTACGCCGAGGGGGTTGACGGTGTCCCACGAGCCGGCGGACCGGTAGAGGGCGGCGGGCCGGGGCCCGTGGGCGGCCATGTGGGTGAGTGAGAAGTCCTGGGCGTAGCCGCCGCTGGAGATCTCCACGACGACGTCGGGTGACGCCGGGAGCGAGGCCAGGAAGTACTCGGGTCCGCTGTCGGCTGTCTGGACCGTTCCGGGCTGGTTGCCCCCGGCGGGCGGGCCGGGCTGGGTGAGCGGTATGGGGATGTGCTGGCCGTCGACGACCAGGGCGGCCCCGACGGCGGCGACGGTCATGGGGGTGCCGGGGGCGTCGGCCTGGGTGGGGATGGCGTCGGCTTTCCATCTCAGCCCGAACACCCACAGCCGCTGCCCGGTCCCGGCCCGGACCCCAGGCGGGCCGGGGAGCGTGGCGCCGGTGGCCGCGCCGAGTACCTGGGCGGCGAAGCGGTAGCCGTCGAGTCGGCCGTCGGCCGGGACGGCCAGGGTTACCGGGGAAGCCGGCAGCGCCATCACGGTGTCGGCGGGCATCACCGAACCCGCGGCAGCCGCTGCGGTGGGGGTGAGCGGGAAGGGCAGCGTGGCGGCGAGCAGGCCCGCGGTCGCGGCGCGCCACGACAAGTAGCCGACCCCGGCCGCCCGCCGGCGGCCGGCCCTCCCCCCAGCTGGGTCGAGCACAGCAACTGTGATGTTGCCACAACCGGTCAGCCTTCTCATCCGCTCCACCGGCGGCGACCGCCAGCGACTTCTCCACCGCCCTCAGTCCGTCCCGGGCGGCCCGGTCCGTGGCCCACTTCGGCAACGGCTGCGGGCCCGTGTTGCGCACGTTGCACGACGTTGCACCCGGGCTGACCAGGAATTTTCTCGGTGCAACGGTTCTGGCAACGGTTTCGGCCAGGGGTTTGGCAACGGTCGGGTCCGACGATCAGGCCATGACCAACACAGCCGCACACGTGCCACCCGTCCCTCCCGGCGGCGCCGGGACCGACGCTGTTGAAGGGGGGCGGTAGTCGTGTTGTCGATCGGTCGGCTCGGCCCCGGCGGCGGCCGCTACTACACCGCCCAGGTCGCCTCCGGAGCGGAGGACTACTACTTGGGTTCGGGGGAGGCGCCGGGCCGGTGGGCCGGGTCCGGCCTGGCCGATGTCGGCCTCCGTCCCGGTGAGACGGTCGACCCGGACCGCTTCGCCAGGCTTCTCGACGGCAGGCACCCGGCCAGCGGCGAGGCGCTGGTGACCGGCGGCGACGCTCGGGTGCAGGGGCTGGATCTGACGTTCTCCGCGCCGAAGTCGGTGTCGGTGCTGTGGGCGCTGCACCCCGATCCCGCCGTCCGCCAAACGGTGGTCGAGGCGCACGAAAAGGCCGTCGGCGACGCCATCGGGTTCCTGGAGTCCGACGCGGTGAGAGCCCGCCGGGGCCGCAACGGGGTGGTGAGGATGGAAACCTCCGGTCTGATCGCAGCCGGGTTCGCCCACCGGTCATCGAGGGCGGGGGACCCGCAGCTGCACACCCACCTGGTGGCCGCCAACCTGGTCCGGGGGCGCGACGGGCGTTTCTCGGCGCTGGATACCCGCGCTGTGTACCGTCACGCCCGCACCGCCGGGTACCTCTACCAGGCCCGCCTCCGCCACGAGCTGACCCGCACCCTCGGCGTCACCTGGGGCCCGGTCCGCTCCGGGCAAGCCGACCTGGCCGGGATCGACCGGGCCACCCTCGAGCGGTTCTCCGCACGCCGGGCCGAGATCGTCGACGCCCTGGCCTCGAGGGGCCTGTCGACGGCTAACGCCGCGCGGGTGGCCACCCTCGACACCCGCCCGGACAAGCCCGATCCCGGCGACGGCCCAGGCCTGTTCGACAGGTGGCGGCGGCAGGCGGCCGATCTTGGCCTGGATGTGGCCGGCCTGGCCGGTCCCGGACGGTCCCCCGCACCGCTCACCAGCCGGACAATGTCCGAGCTGGTCGGCCCCGGCGGGTTGACGGCGCAGGCGTCGAGCTTCGACCGGCGGGACCTGCTGCGGGCCCTGGCCTCCGCGCACCCCGACGGGGCCACCCTGGCACAGCTGGAGCAGCTGGCCGCCCAGGTCACCGAACGCGAGGCCACCGTCGTACTGACCGGGGAAGGCACCGACGCGACGGCCAGGCGCTGGACCACCGTCGACCTGCTGGCCACCGAGGCCGACCTTCTCCGCCTGGCCGAGCGCGCCGCGCTGGCCGGCGTCGGCGTCCCCCGGCCCGCCGCCGTCGCCGCTGCCCTGGACGATCGCCCCCAGCTGACCGCCGAGCAGCGGCACCTGGTCCGGGGGGTGTGCGCCAGCCCGTCGGGGATCGTGGTGGTGGTAGGCAAGGCCGGCACCGGCAAAACCTTCACCTTCGACGCCTGCCGGGCAGCCTGGGAAGCCGACGGAACACCCGTGGTCGGAGCCGCCCTGTCGGCGCGGGCCGCGGCCGAGCTGGAGGCCGGCTCGGGTATCGCCTCCACCACCCTGGCCCGGCTGCTGGGCGACATGGACCGCCCGCACAGTCGGCCGGCCAGAGGGTCGGTGATCGTGGTGGACGAGGCCGGGATGGTCGGCACCCGCCAACTGCACCGCCTGGCCGGCCACGCCACCCGCCACGGCTGGAAGCTGGTACTGGCCGGAGACCCCCGCCAGCTACCCGAGATCGACGCCGGAGGAGCGTTCGCCGCCCTCGCCGGGCGGGTGCCGGCCTGGACGCTGAACACTAACGTCCGCCAGGCCGAACAGTGGGAGAAAGCGGCGCTCGATCAGCTTCGCGACCGCCAGCCGGCCCCCGCCATCGCCGCCTACCAGCGCCACGGGCGTGTCACCGTCGCCGATACCGCCGCCCAGCTCCGTGACGCCATGGTGGCCGACTGGCACCACGCCTACCGCAGCGGGGCTTCCACGGTCATGCTGGCCGTCCGCCGGGTCGACGTCGAGGGCCTCAACACCGCCGCCCAGGCTCTACGGGTGGCCGCCGGCGAGCTCGATCCGGGCACCGCCGCCGAGGTCGGGGGCAGACGGTTCATGGTGGGCGACGAGGCCATCTGCACCCGCAACGACCGCCGGGCCGGCCTGACCAACGGCACCCGCCTCACCATCACCGCCCTCGACCCTGGCCGCCGCCATATAGAAGGACAAACCCCGGACCGACGGACCCTGGTCGTCGGCTGGGAGTACGCAGAAGCCGGCCAGCTGCAGCTCGGCTACGCGCTCACCGTCCACAAAGCCCAGGGCGTCACCGTCGACCGGGCCTTCCTCCTCGGCGACGACCGGCTCTTCGCCGAAGCCGGCTACGTCGGCCTATCCCGGGCCCGCCAGGCCAACCGCCTCTACATCGTCGCCCCGCCACCGCCCACCCACACCCTCGGCGGGCACCGCGACATCGACCAGATCAGCGGCGCCATGGGAGTAAGCCAGGCCCAGACCATCTCCACCGGACAGGCGCAGCCCGACCGGTCCCTGACCGGCCGGTCGATGCAGGAGCTCATCGGCCAGCGCCACCAACTCGTCCAAGCCATCTGCGCCGACATGCCCCCCGACCCCGCCAGCCGCCTCGCGGTGCTGGCCGAGACCCGACGAGCCATCGAAGCGGCCCCGGCCGGCGCCGCCTGGGTCCACGACGCCCGCCTCCGGCTGCACCGCCAAGCCGAGCAAGCCGCCGACCAGCTCCAAGCCCGACAGGACTGGGCCGCCCGCCACCGCCGGCAAGGACAACTCCTAGCCCAGCTCACCGCCACCATCGACGACCGCCTCGGACAGCTCAACCGCCGATCCGTCATCGACCCACCCGCCGGGCTCGTCGAACTGCTCGGACCCCCACCCGACAACCCCCTCCACCGGCCGGCCTGGGCCGAAACCGCCGGAAAGATCGCCGCCTGGGCCGAGATCACCGACCAGCCCATCACCGACCTCCCGGCCGCCTCAGCCCCCGACCGCCAACCCGAGCGCGCCTGGTGGGCCGAGGCCCGCCGGGCCCTCGAAGCCCACCAAGAGATCGCACTCGACCACCACCACGAGAAAGGACTTTCCCTGTGACCCACCCCGACCGCAGCACCGACAACGGCCAGACCAGCCTCTCCCTGGAGGCCCCCACCGGTCAGCCCCACCACCGCAGCACCGACGGTCACCCCGCCGAACATGCCGCCGAACCGACCTGGCCGTGCCCGTTCGCCTGGTCCTGGTGGGGTATCCGCCTCGGCTGGCAGGGCAGCCACCCCATCCACGCCGGGGCGGAGAACACCACCCTCATCCTCGGCCCGCCCCGATCAGGCAAGACCACCGGCATCATCGCCCCCGCCATCACCGAAGCCCCCGGGCCGGTCGTCTCCACGTCGACCAAGACCGATGTCGCCACCCTCACCCTCCCGTGGCGCCAACAGGCCGGCCGCTGCTGGTATTACGACCCCTCCGGCACCACCACCCCACCCGCCGGCACCACCCCGGTCCGCTGGTCACCCATCCCCGGATGCCGGGATTGGGCCACCGCCGTCAGCCGGGCCCACGCCCTCACCGGCGCCGCCGCCACCGCCCACGGCGAAAACGCCCACTGGATCGAAAGAGCCGAAGCGCTGCTCGCCCCCCTCTTCCACGCCGCCGACCTGGTCGGCCTCGACATGATCTGGCCCCTGCGCTGGGTGCTACGCCGAGACCTCAGCGAACCCCTCCAAGCCCTCGCCCGCCACGACGGCGACGAGCTCGCCGCCGACACCCTCCAAGGCATCGCCGAGACCGACGAACGAGAACGCTCCGGCATCTTCTCCACCGCGGCGCGCATCCTCGCCGCCTACCGCACCCCCACCGCAATCGACGCCACCACCAACCCCAACTTCGACCCCCACAGCTTCGTGCACAGCCGAGTGCCTTGCATCTGACTTCGTGCAACAGGATCCGCGAATCTTCAGACATCATCTGAGAGGGTTGCTGGTCTTCACCATGGAGGACCAGAACGGTGTCATCGATCAGGAAAGCGAAGCGGTTTCTTAC
>JAKAXN010000203.1 GCA_021816565.1 Actinomycetes bacterium | reverse complement strand
GGTGTCGACCGTGGTGGCCGCCGTCGTGAGCGGCAGACCGGCGGCCAGCCAGGAGGTCCGGGCGATGTTGAACGACTGCTCGCCCACCTGGGAAACGCAGCCTGAGACCACCTGTCCGACCTCGGCCGGGTCGATGCCGGTCCGGGCGACCAGGGCCTTCAGCGCGCTGCCCAGCAGCTCCGCCGGATGGACCGTGGAGAGACCTCCGTTGCGGCGACCCACCGGGGTCCTGACAGCATCGACAATCACCACTTCGGCCATGAGCCGATGCTACCGGCCCGGACCCCGATGGCGCCCGGGGACCCGCCGACCCCCGCCCCGCCGACCCTCCGTCGGGGCCAGGTGGGGAAGGGGTCGGTGGGGAAGGGGTCGGTGCCGGCCCGGTCGGCCGGTGCCCGTGTTGAGGACCATCGGCCCGGTTGGCTGTCACACCCCCGCGAGAGGATGGACCCATGGCCGAACAGCTTCTACTGCTGGAGCGTGACAAGTCCGACTTCCGGCTGGATTCCCACACCCGCGAGATCGGCAAGGCCGGCGTGGCCGAAGCCCGCCGGGTGCTGCGCGAGGTCGTGCAGGCCGCCGCCGAGCGGGCCGAGCACGCCGAGCGGACCGCAGCCTAGGGCCCGCTCCGGTGGCGGCCGGTAGCATCCGGCCATGGGCTATGGAATCACGATCCCCTTCGACGGTGTGACGCTGGCCGAGCACCGACCGTGGATCGAAGAGCTGACCGAGCTGGGCTACACCGACGTGTGGTCCTCGGAAGCCGACGGCACCGATGCGTTCACCCCGCTGGCGCTGGCCGCGGCGTGGAACCCAGCCCTGCGGCTGGGCACGGCCATCGTGCCGGCTTTCACCCGGGGCCCGGCCCTGATGGCCCAGAGCGCGGCGGCCCTGGCCGAGGCCGCCCCGGGCCGGTTCGTCCTCGGGGTCGGTACCTCCTCGGACGTGATCGTCGAGCGCTGGAACGACATCCCCTTCGACGAGCCCTACAAGCGGACCCGGGACATGGTGCGTTTCCTGCGCCTGGCCCTGGCCGGGGAGAAGGTCGACGCCGAATTCGACACGTTCCGGGTCAGGGGCTTCCGCCTGGGCCGGCCGCCGGCGGTGGTCCCGCCCATCCTGGTGGCGGCTCTCCGACCGGGGATGCTGCGCCTGGCCGGCCGGGAGGGGGATGGGGCTGTGATCAACTGGCTGGGCGCCGACGACGTACCCAAGGTGGTGGCCGAGGTGGGGCCCGGCAAGGAGGTCGTGGCCCGCATCTTCGTGTACCCGACCGAGGACCGGGACATGGTGCGGGCGGTCGGCCGCCGGATGATCACCGCCTACCTCAACGTCCCGGTCTACGCGGCCTTCCACGAGTGGCTGGGGCGGGGGCCACTGCTCCAGGACATGTGGAGCGCCTGGAAGGCCGGGGACCGCAAGGCGGCCCTGGAGGCCATCCCCGACGAGGTGCTCGACGAGCTGATCATCTCGGGGGACCCGGCCACGGTGCGCGCCAAGGTCCAGCGGTACCTGGACCAGGGGGTCTCCACCGCCGCGCTGGCGGTGGTGTCGTTCGGGCTGGACCTGCGCCAGGCCGTCCGCGACCTGGCCCCCAACCGGTAGCCGCTGCTAGAGCAGCCGCAGCTGCTCGCAGCGCGACGCCCGCTCCACCAGCGGCTCCCAGCCGGGCCCGCCCCGGGGCCCGGAGCAGCGGACCTCGAGCCGCTCCACCGCCAGGCTGCGGGCCAGCCCCCGGGTGTCGGTGACGGCCACGCTTCCGTCCCGTTCGCGGTGGGTGACCCGGCCGCTGCTCCACCGGGTGCCGGTGCCGCTGCGCCAGCGGACCGGCTCGCCGGGCCGCAGGCCCAGGATCTCCAGACCGTCGGACAAGGAAGGAAGCGGCCAGCCGGCTCTCGATCTCAGTTGGAGATCGAGGTGTGCTTGAACTCGTTGAGCTCCGGCCAGCCCGTGATGGTGTCCACGACCCTCTCGATGGTCCGCCGGGCCAGTTCGCTGTCCCCGCCGGGCCGGCGCATCAAGCGGACGAACACGGCACTGTCGCCGACGATGAAGGTCGGCACGCCGAAGACCTGCCGCTGCTCCACCTCGGTGGTGTGCTCCTGCTTCATGACCTGCAGCGGCCAGCCGGAGTCCACCTCCGCCAGGACGGCCCGGCCGTCGAGGTCGGACTCCTCCAGGATCTTCATGACCACGTCGCGGTCCCGCAGGTCCAGGGCGTCGTCGTGGCGGGCCGAGAAGAACCGCCCGTGGGCCGTGAGGAACTGCTCCGGGTAGCGGTCCCGGACCACCACTCCGGCCAGGTTGGCCAACAGGCCGGGGTAGCGCTCGGGCTCGTCCCACACCGGTGGCTGGCCCTCCTCGACGTGGGTCTGGTCGAGGGAGAAGGACTTGAAGTCGACCTGCCAGTCCGCACCGCCGGCCAGGGCCGTCAGGACGTGCTCGTGCACGATGCGGGCGAACGGACAGCGGTAATCCCAGGTAAGGCCGAAACGGGTGCTCATGTCCGGTTCAACGTCGACGTCGCTCGGCCCATTCCTCCGGGCCGGCGGGGGCGGCCGCCGGGAGGGAGCCGAACGGCTCGACCGGCACCATCCGCCGGGCCAGCTCGCCGAGCAGGATCCCGACCGTCACGCCGCCGATCACGTCCGAGGCGTGGTGGATCTTGACGTGGATCCGGCTGGCGGCCACCACCACGGCCAGGGCGTAGTACAGCGGCCACAGCGGGTCGCCGTCGCGCAGGAGGGCGGCTCCGAAGAAGGCGGCGCAGGCGTGACCGCTCGGGAAGCTGCTGGTACGGGGGGTGCGCAGGTGCAGCGGCCGCGGACCGTCATGCACCGGCCGGGTCCGGCGGAACATGAACTTCACCGGACCGTTGACCACCGCGGACTCCACGCCGAGCCCGATGGCGGCCCGCAGCAGCGGCCGCTGCCATCCGCTCCGGCGGCGGCCGGCCTGCAGGAGGGCCAGGCCCAGCCAGACGATGCCGTGATCACCGGCGGCGGTGGCCCCGTACATGACGGCGTCCACCGTCCGGTGGTGACGCAGGTGGGCTTCGAACCACCGGTCGACCAGGTCGTCGAACGGCTCGAAGGCGGTCGGTATCGGGATGGTGGGTATGGCCGGTCGGCGGGTCATCGTCTCGTCCAGGGGGAGCTGCGGGGGCTAGACGGCTACGGCCGTCGGGGGGAGCCCAGAGCGGGTCGCGTCGAGGGCCGCCGAGGTGGTCAGCCGGCCCAGGTCACCACCTACGGCCGGGCAGAACTCATGGTAGGAACAGTAATCGCACAGCCGCCCCGGCTTCGGTCGGAAATCCTCCCGCCGGCAGGCCTGCTCGATGGCGCTCCAGATGGCCGTCGACTGCTGCTGCAGGCCCCGGATCGACTGGTCCGACGGGATGGTGGAGATGGTCAAGGGCTCCCTCAGGTGCAGAAGCTGCACCCGGGCCGGCCGCCGGCCGAGGACCTGCTCGCACAGGAAGGCGTAGAAGTGCACGCCGCCCAGGCGGGACTGCTCGTAGGCCGCGTGGGGAGCCCGCCCGGTCTTGTAGTCGGTGACGACCAGCTCGCCGTCGTCGTCGAGCTCCAGCCGGTCGATGATCCCCGACAGCTTGAGACTCCCGAGCATGACCGACATGCGCAGCTCGGTGCCGATGACCCGCACCGCCGAGGGGTCCTCGAGCCGGAAGTAGTTCTCCACCAGGGTGGCGGCGTCGGCGACGAAATCCTCCCGCTCGGCGGCGCCGAGGCTCAGATCCGCGTACTCCTCACCGTCGAGGATCTCCGGGACCGCCCGCTCGAGCTTGGCCCGGGCCGCCTCCGGGGTCCGCTTCGCCGGCTCCTCCTCCCACATCAGCAGCTCCAGGGCCCGGTGCACCAGGGTGCCCTTGGCCGCGTGGGGGGAGGGCGGCTCCGGGAGGCGGTCGATCACCGACAGCCGGAAGGCCAGAGCGCAGTCCTTGAACGATGAGATCTTCGAGGGGGACAGCGAGCCCGGGAGAGGCAGAGACATCGGGATCAGAGGCTAACCAGGGGATGTGACGCCGATGGTGGACCGGTCCGGGTCGGCCCCCAGGGCCACGGCGACCACGGCGCCGACCTGGTCGGGCCCGGTCATGGGGCCGAAGTGGTCAAGGGAGGCGAAGCGCTGCAGGCCCCCCCGGGGCAGGCGGCGCGCCACCGGGTCGGCCACCCGGCCCACCGGATCGGCCTGGTCACCGCCGGCCAGCACGGCCACCGGGGGTCGGACATCCGCCAGGAGATCCCAGGTCCGGCTGGCCGGGGCCGACTCGAACACCGCCGCTTCGTCCTCCCGGGCGCAGGCCAGTGTCACCGTCCCGTCCGGGGTGTCCACGAAGCCGCCCTCGACGTAGTCCTCGAGGGCGGCCGGGTCGAACGCCGCGAACGGGGGCTTGGAGCGGTAGTTGTCGAGGGCCGCCCGCCGGGACGCGAACGACGGGCGCCGCTTGCGGGCCAGCACCGCCAGCGGGACCGGGTGCGAACCGCTGTGGGCCGGCTCCCCGCTCGGTGGGAGCCAGTCGGGTGGGAAGACGACCGGCTCGTAGCAGCAGAGGGAGGAGAAGGTCCCGGGCCGTAGCGCCTCGGCTGTCAGCACCACGGCGCCGCCCAGCGAGTGGCCGAACCCGCCCCAGGGCGCCCCCGGCTCCAGGGCGTCGATCACGTGGAGCAGGTCCTCGCCGAAGCGGTTCCAGTCGTCGTAGCGGCCGTCGGGGGCCTTGCCCGACGCCCCGTGGCCCCGCTGGTCGACGGCCCAGACGGTGAACCGCCCCGTCAGCGACTGCGCCATGCGGCTGTAGCAGCGGCCGTGGAAGCCGGTTGCGTGAACCACGATCACCGGTGGACCGTCGCCTGCGGCGCCGCCGCCTCCCAGCCGGTGGACCGCTATGGGGACGCCGCCGGCCCCGGTGACCCGCCGGCTCTCCGCTCCAGCCATGACCCGACCGTAGACGATGCGGCCCCGTCGCCGCGATGCGACCGGAGCGAAGCGGCGGGCACCGGGTCCGGTACGGGAAGGCGGTCCAGGGGGTAGCTTCACCCGGTGCTGAGAGAACCGCCCCGCTTCCCGGGCCCCGGCTCCGTCGCCGCAGTGAGGGGGGCCGTCGGCCCCCGGGCCGCCGCCGTACTCCCGCAGGCCGCTGCCGTCGGCCCCCGACCCCGCGTCCGCCGCCGACCGGTCGCCGGGCCGGACTGCCGCCGGCGCCGGTCGCGATAGGAGCCACGGTGTCGCCGAGCGAGGATGTCCTGGCCGCCAACCGGCGGTACTACGAGGCCTTCGAGGCCCGTGATCTCGACTCCATGTCCGACGTGTGGGAGCGCTCGGACCGGGCCGTCTGCACCCATCCGGGCTGGGCCACCCTGGAGGGATGGGGAGCCGTGGCCGCGTCGTTCTTCGCCCTGTTCCAGAGCGGCCAGCAGATCCAGTTCGTGTTGACCAGGGAGCGGGCGACGGTGGCCGGAGAGGCGGCCTGGGTGTCGCTCGACGAGAACCTCCTGGGGGACCAGGGCGGCGTGACCGTCTCGACCATCAACATCTTCACCCGCCACGCCGACGGGTGGAGGATGGTGTGCCACCACGGGTCCGTGGTGCAGGTCAGCGCCCACCAGACCGACCAGCCCTGACCGGTCCCTGCGCCGGGCGGCCACCTGGTCCCGTGCGCCGGTCAGCCGCCGGCGGGGGGATCCCCGCGTACCAGACGGCACAGCTCGGTGGCGTTGTCGACCGCGTCGGAGCCCCAGCAGTTGTCGAGGAGCACGTGGACCTCGGGGGAGGACCCGGCCAGCGCCCTGATCCGCGGTACCCATCCACCCAGCTCGTGGGTGCGGTAGCGGTACGGAGCCGTCCACGGCTCTCCGTCCACGCACCTCCGGCCGATGAAGCGGACCACCGCCACGTCGGCGGTGGAGGCCACCATCGCCGATCCGGCCCGGGGGCCCTCACCGGGGCCGTCCACACAGACGTAGGCCAACCCGTGGCTCTCCAGCCACTCGAGCACCGGCTCGCAGTCGTCGCCGGCCAGCCACTTGGGGCTGCGGAACTCGACCGCCACCCTGAATCCCTCCATGCGCCGGGAGAGCAGCGCCAGCTCCGCCCACGCCTCGGGGCGCGGGGTGAACCATCCCGGGTACTGGAAGATCACCACCCCGAGGCGGCCCGCCCGCTGCAACGGCCGCAGAGCGTGGGTGAAGCGGGCCCAGCACTCGTCGAGCGCCTCGCCGGGCAGGTGGCCCGGGTACAGACGCCGCCGCTCCCGGTGCTGGACCGGGACCGAGTCCTGCAGGTCGGGCCACAGCGAGTCGGGCAGGGTGGGGGCCCCGGTGAGCAGCGACCAGGCCCGGATGTCGAACACGAAACCGGGGGGCGTGCGCTCCACCCACTGCTCGGCCAGCGCCGGGGTGGGGGGGAACCGGTAGGTGGTCGCCACCTCGGTGAGGGGGAACCGGCTGGCGTAGAAGCCCAGCCGGTCCCGTGCCGTCATGGTCTTGCGGGGGTAGAACGTTCCTGCTTGAACCAGACCCCGATCGGCCCAGGAAGTGGTGCCGAACAGCACCCGGCCGCCCTCGCCGTCCACGGTGGCGCGGTCTTCCTCTTCGACCTGCTCAGTCCGCACCACGACGACAAGGGTACGCGCCAGCTATGACCGTAGGGCCAGACCCCGGCCGGTGGGGTGTAGACCCCGGCTTCCACGACGTGGCCGGGACGTGGCACCCCGCCGACGAGGACACCGTCGGGGCGGTGCTGGACGCCATGGGCGCCGGCCCCGGCGACCCGCCGCCCCCGCGGGCGGTCACCGTGCGCACCGACCACCCCCTGCCGGACCTCGGCCCCGGCCGGGTCCGCCTGGAGGACGGAGGCGAGGTCGGCACAGCCGGCGGCCTGCCGGCCGGGATACCGCCTGGCTACCACACCTTCGAACCGGTCGGCGGCCCGGCCCAACCGCTCATCGTCAGCCCGGGCCGGGTGCCCCGTCCCGACCGGCGCCAGTGGGGATTCGCCGCGCAGCTGTACGCCACCCGGTCGCGGCGCAGCTGGGGCATCGGGGATCTCTCCGACCTGCGCGAGCTCGGCCGGTGGGGCGCCCGGATGGGAGCCGGGTTCACCCTGGTCAACCCGCTGCACGCCCCCAACCCGGCCCGGCCGCTGCAGCCCAGCCCGTACTACCCGGGCAGCCGCTGCTTCCTCGACCCCCTCTACCTGGCCGTGGACGAGCTCGAGGGAGCCCGGGAGATGCCCGGCACCGAGGCCCTGGCTGCAGCCGGGCGGTCCCTCAACGGCCGGCGCCGCATCGACCGCGACCGGGTCTGGGACCTGAAGTCCGAGGCCCTCGAGAAGCTCTTCGCCGCCTTCTCCGGTCGCCGCGAAGGCCGGCGGGACCTGGACCGCTACCGGCGGGACCGGGGCCGCCCGCTGGCCCTCTACGCCACCTTCTGCGCCCTGGCCGAGCAGCACGGGACGGCCTGGCGGGACTGGCCTGAAGAGGTGCGCCACCCGTCCGGGCCGGGCGTCGAGCGCTTCGCCCGCTCCCGCGAGGGATCCGCCCGCGTGGACTACCACGCCTGGCTGCAATGGGTGCTGGACGGCCAGGCCGCCGCCGCAGGGGCGGAGCTGGGTGTGGTGGCGGACCTGGCGGTGGGGGTGGATCCCAGCGGACCGGACTCGTGGATCTGGCAGGACAGCTTCGCCGAGGGCATGACGGTGGGCGCCCCTCCCGATGAGTTCAACACCCTGGGTCAGGACTGGGGCCTGCCCCCCTTCGACCCGTGGAAGCTGAGGACCGGCGGCTACGAGCCGTGGATAGAGGCCCTCCGGGCCGGCATGGCCCACGGATCCGGGCTGCGCGTCGACCACGTCATGGGGTTGTTCCGGCTGTACTGGATACCGGCCGGGACCGACGCCCGCCGCGGTGTGTACGTCCGCT
>JAKAXN010000202.1 GCA_021816565.1 Actinomycetes bacterium | reverse complement strand
TCCGATCTCCAAGCTCGGGGTGCTGCTGACCCGCGACGACGTGGTCGGTGAGAGCTACTACAACCCGATGCTGGCCGACGTGGTGGAGGAGCTGCGGGCCCGGGGGTTACTGGTCGAGAGCGAGGGGGCCCAGTGCGCGTTCCCGCCCGGCTGGACCAACCGCGACGGCAGCCCGCTGCCGCTGATCGTGCAGAAGTCCGACGGGGGTTACGGTTACGCCGCCACCGATCTGGCCGCCCTACGGGACCGCTTCGGCCGGCTGGGCGCCGACCTGGCCCTCTACGTGGTCGGCGCCCCCCAGGCCCAGCACCTGGCCATGTGCTTCGCCGTGGCCGGCGAGGCCGGCTGGGTGCCGTCGCCGGAACGGGCCGTGCACGTGCCTTTCGGCAACATGCTCGGAGCCGACCGCAAGATGTTCAAGACCCGGGCCGGGGCCACGGTGAAGCTGGTCGACCTGCTCGACGAGGCGGTGTCGCGCGCCGCCGACGCGGTGGCGGCCAAGAACCCCGACCTCGACGCCGGGGAACGGGCGGCGGTGGCCCGGGCGGTGGGGATCGGGGCGCTCAAGTACGCCGACCTGTCCACCGACCGCATCCGCGACTACGTGTTCGACTGGGACCGGATGCTCAGCTTCGACGGCAACACCGCCCCGTACCTGCAGTACGCCCGGGTCCGCTGCCTGTCGATCTTCCGGCGGGGCGGCCTGGACCCGGCCGACTACCGCGCCGGCCAGCATCCCGTGGTCGTCACCGAGGCGGCCGAGCGGGACCTGGTGCTGGCCCTGCTCGAGTTCCCCTCGGCCGTCGAGGCCGCCCTCGAGACGTGGAGCCCGCACAAGCTGTGCACCTACCTGTTCGACACGGCCGGCTTGTTCACGACCTTCTTCGAGAGCTGCCCGGTGCTGAAGGCCCCCGACGAGGTGGCCCGCAACAGCCGCCTGGTGCTGTGCGCCATGACCGCCGCGGTGATCGGCCAGGGCCTGGCGGTGCTCGGCATCGAGACCCCGGAGCGGATGTGACGGCCGTCCCGCCGCCCGGCGACCCGGCCCGGCCGGTGCGCACGGAGCGCAGCGGTCCGGTGCTGACGGTGATCATCGACCGCCCGTCGGCCCGCAACGCCCTCGACGGCCCCGCCGCCGCCGACCTGGCCGACGCGTTCCGGGCCTTCGACGCCGACGAGTCGCTGTCGGTGGCGGTGCTGTGGGGCGCGGGCGGCACGTTCTGCGCCGGCGCCGACCTGAAGGCCATGACCACCCCCCGCACCAACCGGGTGACCGACGACGGTGACGGGCCCATGGGCCCCACCCGGATGCGGCTGACCAAGCCGGTCATCGCCGCGGTGGCGGGCCACGCCGTGGCCGGGGGCCTGGAGCTGGCCCTGTGGTGCGACCTGCGGGTGGTGGAGCAGGACGCCACCCTGGGCGTGTTCTGCCGCCGGTGGGGGGTGCCTCTGATCGACGGCGGGACGGTCCGCCTGCCCCGCCTCATCGGGGCCAGCCGGGCCATGGACCTGATCCTGACCGGCCGCCCGGTCGGTGCCGAGGAGGCCCTGCAGATCGGCCTGGCGAACCGGGTGGTGGCGCCCGGGCAGGCCCGGGCCGCAGCCGAGGAGCTGGCCCGGTCCATCGCCGCCCTGCCCCAGGACTGCCTGCGCCACGACCGGCTGTCGGCCCTCGAGCAGGAGGGCCTGCCCGAGGCCGAGGCGCTGGCCGTGGAGCTGTCCCACGGGCGGGTATCGCTGGCCTCGCCGGATCTGGCGGCCGGGGTGGGACGCTTCCAGCGCGGTGCCGGCCGGCACGGGTCGCCGTCGTGACCGCCGCCGCGCCCCGCATCGCCGTGGGCCCGGCCCCCGGCGCGGACGGCCCGGCGGGCGGCGGGTCGGCCTGGTCGGCCGACTCCACCGCCTTCGCCGTCTCCGCGGTGGAGGCCGCAGGCGGGCGGGTGGTCGGCCTCGACCAGCCGGCCGACGGCCTGGTGTGGGTGTCGTCGCGTCACCTCGACCAGCTGCGGGCCGTGCTCGACGCCTCGAAGACCATCCGTTGGGTCCAGCTGCCCTTCGCCGGGGTGGAGAACCACGTGGCCAGCGGGCTGATCGACGACCGCCACCTGTGGACCTGCGCCAAGGGCTGCTACGCCCGGCCGGTGGCCGAGCACGCCCTCATGCTGGCCCTGGCCGGCCTGCGGATGCTCCCCACCCGGATACCGGCCCGGTCCTGGGGGCCCGAGGGCGGCACCTCGCTGTACCGGGCGCCGGTTACGGTGCTGGGCGGCGGTGGCATCAGCGCCGAGCTGCTGCGGCTGTTGGCCCCCTTCGAGGTGGAGGCCACCGTCGTTCGCCGCCACGCGGAGCCCACGCCCGGCGCGGCCCGCACCGTCACGACCGGAGAACTCGACGAGGTCCTGCCCGGTTCGCTGGTGGTGTTCCTGGCCCTGGCCCTGACCCCCGAGACCCGGGGCATCATCGGCCGGGACCGGATGAGGGCCATCGGCCCCTCCGGCTGGCTGGTCAACGTGGCCCGGGGCGGCCACGTGGACACCGATGCCCTGGTCGCCGCCCTGGCCGCCGGCGAACTGGGCGGGGCGGCCCTCGACGTCACCGCCCCCGAGCCGCTGCCCGACGGCCACCCCCTCTGGGACGCCCCGAACTGCATCATCACCCCCCACACCGCCGACACCTGGGAGATGGTCCTGCCCCTGCTGTCGGAGCGGATCTCGACCAACGTGGCCCGCTTCGCCACCGGATCGGAGCTCGTCGGCGTGGTCGACCCGGGCGCCGGCTACTGAGCGTGACCGGCCCGGGATCCGGAGAATCCTGGTGGCGGGAGGTCTGCGCCCGGTGCGGGCGGGCGTGGGACCTGTCCGCCCGCCTGTGGCGCTGCCGCTGCGGGGGCCTGCTGGACCTGGTCGGCCCGGTGGTCGATCCGCTGGCCGGTCTCCCGGCGCCCCCCTCCGGCCGGTACCTGCAGCGCTACCGCCCGGCACTGCCGCCGGGCGGCGCCGGCGTGGACCTGGGGGCGGAGGTCACCCCGGCGGTGGCGGTCCGGCCCGGGGTGTGGGTCAAAGCGGACTACGAGCAGCCGACCGGGTCGTTCAAGGACCGGGGCGCGGCGGTGATGATCGGCGTGGCCGCCTCGCTCGGGGTGGCTTCGGTGATGATCGACAGCAGCGGTAACGCCGGCCGGGCCGTGGCGCGGTGCGCGGCCCGGGCCGGCCTGGACTGCACGGTGTACCTGCCGGCCGGTACCGGCCCGGCCAAGGTGCGGGCCATCGCCGGATCCGGTGCGTCGGTGATCGAGGTCCCGGGAGGGAGGGCCGCCGCCGCGGCTGCGGCGGTGGCGGCCGCCTCGGCGCCGGGGGCGCCGTTCTACGCCAGCCACGTCCACCAGCCTTCGTTCCACCACGGGGTCAAGACGCTGGCGTTCGAGTTGTACGAGCAGGTCGCCGACCTGGAGAACGGCACCGTGGTGGTACCTGCCGGCAACGGCACCCTGGTCCTGGGGCTGTGGCTGGGCTTCGGGGACCTGATGGCCTCCGGGCGGGCCGGACGCCGGCCGGCCATCGTGGCGGTGCAGGCCGACAGGTGCGCCCCGCTGTTGGGGCCGCGGCCCGCCGGGGACGGCCGGGCCGCTCCGGACCCGACATCCACCGCGGCCACCGGCATCGCCATACCCGACCCGCCCCGGGCCGCCCAGATCCGGGGGGCGGCGGTGGCGTCGGGGGGAGCGGTGCTGGCTGTCAGCGAGGACGACATCGGCGCCGCCACCGCTGAGCTGCACGGCCTGGGTTTCCCGGTCGAGGCCACCGGGGCGGTGGCCTGGGCGGCGCTGCCTTCACTGCGGTCGGCGCGGCCCGGTGGACCCGGGGGCGGCCGTCCCGGTCCGGTGGTGGCTGTCCTGACCGGCCGGTCTAGTCCAGGCTGAGAGAGTCCAGTCGGGCCGTCACCACGGCCCCGGGCGCCACCGGGAAGCGCCCGTCCCACCGGCCGACCGGCCGGTCCCGGAGGTCCACCAGGGTGCCGGTCCGGCCCGGCACGGCCACCTCCCGGGCGGTGGCCGAGGGGTTGAACACCCGCATCTCCACCGCCCCGCCCCTCCGGTGCAGCGCGGACAGCGCGCAGCCCCCGAGGTCGACCTCCAGCCGGCTGCCGCGCCGTGGCAGGTGGCCGTGGCCTTCGGAGCGGAACGGGATCAGCGGCGTCCACACCTCGTCGGCCAGACGGAACGGGTCTCCACAGCGCGACGCCAGGGCGTAGCGCGCCCTCACCCGGCCGGGCATCTGGGTGTCCTCCACCGGCAGCGGCGGCCCGGCCACGTTGGGCCGGGTGGGCAGCCACGGTCTGGAGATGACCCCTGTGGCCCGCAGCAGGGTCAGCGCCAGGGACCGGCCGTCCGGCGCCAGCTCGTACTCGAGCAGCCCGTCATGGGTGACGGTCAGGTCCCCGGCGGTCACGAACCTCCGGGAGGGGAAGGTGGCCAGGGCCGGTTCCAGCCGGCCTCCCTCCGCCCCGGGCGCCCGCTCCACGGTCGCGAAGGCGCACTCCGCGGTGGTCCCGGGGGCCGGCCCGGCCAGCGGGAACACGACCCGCACCCGGTGGTCCCGGCTGCGGTTGTCGAACGACGTCTCGACCCGCACCGCCGTCTCCCCGGCGCGCAGCTCGACATCGGACACCACCTCCACCGTCTCCAGGCGGGGGGAGCGGGTCACGGGCCGTTCGGGGTCCCGGTCCGCGTCGCCCAGCCCGGCCGGCCAACGGTAGCGGCGCCGGACCCGGACCGACCCCCGCAGGGGCCCCCGCTCGAGGACCTCCAGCATCACCTCCGCCGGTTCGGTGACCGGACCGGCCCCCGGTACCGGCGCGAAGTTGTAGGTGTCGCCGGCGTCGCCCTCCTCCACGATCAGGTTCTGGCCCGCCACCCCGTCCAGGCTGAACGTGCCCGTGGCCGGGTCGATCTCCACCCGTACCAGCCCGTTGTCGAGGACCGGGCCGTCCCCGACCGTGACCGCCGGGGCGCTCCGGTCGGGCGCCGCCTCCGACCACCCCCATCCGGGAACGTCGGCCACCCGGGCCAGGACCCGCTGCCACCCCGCCCGGCGCACGGTCACGGTCAGGGGCTGGTCGCGGCCGGCCCCGGCCCGGGCCCACGCCTCGGCCATGGTGGAGGTCAGGAGCCGGTCGGCGGATCGGGTCGGGTCGTGGTCCAGGATCAGCTCGAGGCCGTCCGGCCCCGTGTCGAGGGAGGCGGCCACCGCCCGGCCGGACGGTCCCAGCCAACCCCCGCCGGCCAGCCGCCCCACCATGGCCGCCAGGTCCCCCCCCGTGCCCACCAGCCGGTGCCGGCCGTCGGGCACCGCCTCGAGCTGCTGGGTGCCCGGGGGCGGCTCGGTGCCGGCGAGCAGCAGTTCCACCAGCCCGCTGCGGAGGTGGGGGAGGGGGTTGAGCACCGCCGGCCCCGGCCCGGCCAGGGCCACGCCGGCGATGGCCACCGAGCGGTCCACCGCGTCCGCGGCCAGCGCCCGGGCGGTGTCGTAGCGGTGGAGGACGGCCCGACCGACCTCATCGGCGGAGCAGGCGCAGATGGAGTCGTGGGCGGAGTTGCGGATCACCTCCAGCCAGGCCCGCTCCAACTCCGCCGGCCACAGGTCGGGGGGCAGCCACAGGGCGGCCAGCGGCTCGGCCCGCCGCTCCAGGACCTCCTCGGTCGCAGCCGCCGCCCGCTTGATGTCCACCCGGTTGGACAGGACGCCCGTGAGGACGGGAGCCCGGTGCCCGCTGCGCAGCTCCCCCCGCCAGGTGGGCAGACCGGTGGTCGGGGCGGCGGCCAGATGGGCTTCCAGGCTGACCTGTTGGAAGAAGTACCGGTCCTGGGCCCCGTTGGCCGCCTTCAGCACGTCCGGCAACCACGGCTGCGGGTTCTGGTGATCACCGCCGTTCATCAGCAGGAGGGGCCATCCCGGACGGAGGAAGGCTCCGATCTCCTCCTCGTGGGCGGCCAGGCGGGTTACCAGGGCGTCCGGGTCGGCGGGCAGGAAGGCCCCGGCGGCGTAGCCGACCGGCAGGTACTCGGCCCGGACCCGGCTGCCGTCGGGCCCCTCCCACCAGAAGGCGGTGCTGGTGACCGCCGACGGCACCCCCCGCCAGACGACGGCTTCGCTGATCCCGGCGGCCGAGAGGATCTGTGGCATCTGGCCGACATGGCCGAACATGTCCGGCAGGTAGCCGACCGTGGGCCCGCCGCCCAGCGCCGCGGCCCGCTCCATCCCGAGTTGCAGGTTGCGGACCACCGTCTCGGCCGAGACGCAGAACTCGTCCATCAGCACATACCACGGCCCCACGGACAGGCGCCCGGCTCCGATCAGGGCCCGCAGCCGGCTCCGCGCCTCGGGGCGGGCGTCCAAATAGTCGTCCACCATTGCCACCTGGCCGTCCAGGTGGAAGTGGGCGTATTCACCGTCGCCTTCCAGCAATTGCAGAAGCCCATCCATCATGGTCACCAGCCTCAGCCGGTACGCCTCGAACGGGGCGTACCACTCCCTGTCCCAGTGGCTGTGGGCGACGACTGACACCGTCCTTGACACGGCCAGACAGGCTAGGCAGACGGATTGACCGAACGCGCAGAGAAGGGTATTGCGAACGGTATCGGCGTGCTACGTTTTCCGCCACGAGGGTGGAGCATCTGAAGAAGCAGAATCCCTCTCCGGCTTCGGCCGGGGCCGCCGGCCCGTTTCTCCGGAAACGAGGTCCGGGCCGGCCAGGAAAGGAGGGATGGCTTGTGGCCACAGGAACGGTTAAGTGGTTCAACTCGGAGAAGGGATACGGCTTCATCTCCCAGGAGAGTGGGCCCGACGTCTTCGTGCACTTCAGTGCTATCGAGGGCAACGGGTACCGTAACCTCGAGGAGAACGAGAAGGTCGAGTTCGAGGTGAACCAGGGCCCCAAGGGCCTTCAGGCCGCGAACGTGAAGCGCCTCAGCTGAGGGCACCACTTCGCTACTCGCAGCATCTTCTATTTCGAGAAATACCGGGAGGCCGGCGCGTCAGTGCGGGCCTCCCGGCGCGCCCGGCGGCCGGTCAGGTCTCGAAGGCGACCCTCTCGGGCCGGCTGTAGACATTGAAGCTGTCACCGCGCACGAAGGCGGCGACCGTCACCCCCAGCCGCTGCGCCGCATCCACGGCCAGGCTGGAGGGAGCAGACACGGCGGCGATCAATCCGATACCGGCCACGGCGGCCTTCTGCACGATCTCGAAGCTGACCCGGCCGGACACGGCCAGCATCATGTCCCCCAGGTCGGCCGGTGTTCCTCCGGCCAGCCCGGCCAGGACCGTCCAACCGACCACCTTGTCCACCGCGTTGTGGCGGCCCACGTCTTCGCGGGCGCAGCACAGCTCCCCGCCCCGGTCGAACAGGCCGGCGGCGTGCAGGCCGCCGGTGCGGTCGAAGGACTTCTGGGCCGTCCGGAGCCGGTCGGGGAGGGCGGATATCACAGAGGCGGCGAAGGGCCGGCCGGCCGCCAGCGCCTGGCACTCCGTCTCGATCTGGTCGATGGTGGCCTTGCCGCAGGTCCCGCAACTCGACGAGGCGGCGAAGTACCGGGCCTCGCCCCGGCGCTCCCACGGCCGGTTGAGCCGTACGGTCACGTGGTTGTAGCGGGTGGTGGGGTCGCTGCGGTCGACGGCCTCGCAGTAGTCGACGGAGGCGATCTCCCGGCGGTCGCCCACCCCCTCGGTCAGGACGAACCCGGCGGCCAGCTCGAAGTCGTGGCCGGGGGTGCGCATGGTCACCGACAGGGGAGCGGCCTCCTGGCCGGGACCGGCCACCAGGATCTGCATCGGCTCCTCGGTGGCCACGTGCTCGGGTAGCTCGACGTGGCGGTCCGGGCGGACCTTGATGGCCCTCACGGCCGTGACCGGGCGGGGGATGCTCATCACGACCGGGTCAGCCTTTCCAGATCAGCCGGGGTGTCGACGTCATCGAGCGCGGC
>JAKAXN010000201.1 GCA_021816565.1 Actinomycetes bacterium | reverse complement strand
CCGGTCCTGCTGCGGGCGCCCCCGACGGGCGTCCCCGAGCCGGCGCGCCGGTGCAGGTGACGCTGCTCCTCTTCGCCGCCGCCCGGGAAGCGGCGGGGTGCTCGCGTTGTGACATGGAGGCGGCCAGCGTCGCCGAGGTGCTGGCGGAGGCCCGCCGCCGCTTCGGTGACGACTTCGGGGCCGTCCTCGACCGGTCCCGGGTGTGGGTCAACGGGGAGCCGGTCCGCGGCCCCGAAGCCCTCCGCAGGGGCGACGAAGTGGCGGTCCTCCCGCCGGTTTCGGGAGGTTGAAGGCGGTGTCGGCGGCCGCCGGCGGCCCGGCGTCGGGCAGGGGGCGGCCGACCGTGGGTTCGTCGCGCCGGGCGGCTGGCGGCCAGGCGGCCCGCGGCGGCCAGGCGGCCCGCGGCGGTCAGCGGGCCGGCGGTGGTCAACGGGCCCGGACCCGCACCGGTCAGGGGGCCCGGGCCCGCAGCGGTCAGCGGGCCGACGACGTCCGGCAGGCCCGGAGCGCTGAGCGGGGGACCGGGACCCGGAACCGGAGGGCGGAACGGCGACCCCGGCGGGCCGCGGTGACCGTGGTGGGCGGGATGGCCTGGACGGTGTTGGTGCTCGGGGCGGTCGGCGCGGCGGCCGTCGCCACGGTGGTGGTGCTGGTCCCCGTGGCCGTGCTGGCGGCCGCTTCGGGGGTCAGGGCCCTGGAGGCGGGCCGGCCCGGCGGGAACCGGGCCCGGCGCCGGGGCGGTATCTCGGCTCTGGGCGTCACCGCCGCGGTGGGTGCCGTCGCCGTCCCGGTGGCGGCTCTGGCCGGCCCGGTCCCAGCTGTGGCCGGCGTCGCGGTGCTGACGGCCGTGGTGCTGGCCGTGGGCGGCCCGGTGGCGGCCGGAGGAGGGCCTGGCGCACCGCCGGGCCGGTTGGGTCCGGTGGCCTCCCGGGTGGTCGTAGGGGTGGGACCTGCGCTGGCCGCCATGTCGGTGGTGCTGGCCCGCCACCAGGGCCCGAGCGGAGCGCTGGCCCTGCTGGCTGCCACCCTGGCCTTCGACGCCGGGGCGTTCATGATGGGCGATGCGCACACGGCCTCGGGTGGGACGGTGGGGGTGGTGTTCGGCCTGGTCAGCGTGGCGGTGGTCGCCGTGTTCGTGGCCGCCATGATGAACCCGCCTTTCTCCGGGACGCGGCCCTGGGCGGTGTTCGCCGTGGTGGGCGCCGCGGCGGCGGCCGGTGTGTGGCTGTGCGACCGGGCGGTGGGCGGGGCCCGCTACCCGGCGCTGCGGCGGCTCGACTCCCTGACCCTGGCCGCGCCGGCCTGGGTGATCTCGCTGGCGGTCATCGGGTACCACTGAAGGCGACCTCGCTGTCGGGGTTGCGGTAGCCTCCACTCCCGGTGGTTCAACTCTCCGACGTGACCGATCCCGCCTACCTCGACGGCCTCGAGGGATGGACCCTCCAGGAGGTCCGGGCCCGGCGCGCCGAGGCGACCGAAGCCGAGACCGGACTGTCGTACCTGCGCCGGATCGTCCAGGGCCGTCTGGACATCGTGGCGGCCGAGCAGACCCACCGCAGCCACGGCGAGCGGGCCGAGCTGGCTGAGCTGGTCGAGGAGCTGCCCACCATCTTGAGCGGCAACGTGCACGCCCCCGGCCTGGGTCGCCTGCCGACCCTCATGGCCCCGGGGGAGATGGACCCGGAGCTGGAGAAGCGGTTGGAGGAGATCCTGCCCGCGGCCCGTCTGGGCGAGTTGTCCGAACTGAGCGAAGAGGAGCTGCGGCGGGGTGCGGAGGGGCTCACGGCCTTCGAGCGCTCCCTTTCGACGCAGCGGCGGTCCGTGCTCGATGTCCTGGACCGCCTGCAGGATGAGATCGTCCGGCGGTACCGCACCGGCGAGGCCACGGTCGACAGCCTGTTGCCGTGAGCGCGGAGGCGAAGCCCCGCCTGGTCCTGGTGGTCGACGACGACGAGATGATCCGTAGGCTCGTCCGCGCCGTATTGGAAGCTGATGAGTTCGAGGTGGCCGAGGCCCGCGACGGAGCGACCGCGCTCGAACTGGCTTCGCAGGCCAAGCCCTCGGTCGTGGTGCTCGACGTGATGATGCCGGGCCTCGACGGGGTGGAGGTGTGCCGGCGCCTCGAGCACGACAAGGTGAAGGTGGTCATCCTCACTGCGCGCGACGACCCCAAGCTGGAGGCCGAGGCCCGGCTGGCCGGGGCGGACGCGTTCATGACCAAGCCGTTCGCTCCGATGGAGCTGCTGGACCTGGTCGGGGAGTTGATGGCCGGGTGATCGCGGTAGGCGCCGGCGGGGCCCGGAGGCCGACATGATGAAGGAGTTCCCCGATCCGTGGAGGGAGCTGGGCGAGTTCATCCGTGAGCAGCGCTCGGTCGCCCGCCTGTCGGTTCGCCGCCTCTCGGACATGGCCGGGATCTCGAACCCCTATCTCAGCCAGATCGAACGGGGCTTGCGCCGGCCGTCGGCGGAGATCCTCCAACAGATCGCCAAGGCCCTGCGCATATCGGCTGAGACCCTGTACGTGCGGGCCGGCATCCTCGACCCCCGGGAGGTGGGGGGCAGCCTGACCGAGGCCATCCTCGCCGATCCGGCCCTCACCGACGACCAGAAGCAGACGCTGCTGCGGATCTACCTGTCGTTCCGCCGCGAGAACGGCGTCGACGTCGACCAGGCGCCGTCGGTGCCGACAGCCGCGGCCCGACCGGCGGCACCCGGCCGGCCTGCCGCTGCCACTGATCCGGCCCAGGCCGGTGAGCCCGGGGCGGCAGGCGGCGAGCCCGGCCCGGCCGGCCGGTCCTCGGTCGCCCCCGGGGAGGACCCGCTCTGATCCCGGTGGACCTCCTCGAGAGCGTCGGAGAGTGGGGCCACGGTCCCGAACCGGTCCGCCGACTGGCGGTGCTGTCCATGCACACCTCGCCGCTGGCCCAGCCCGGGACCGGCGACGGCGGCGGGATGAACGTGTACGTCCGGGAGCTGGCCACGGCCCTGGCCCGCTCGGGGGTCGAGTGCGAGGTGTTCACCCGGGCGGAGGACCCGGTGCAGCCCCGGGTGGTGACGGTGGAGCCGGGATTCAGGGTCCACCACGTGGCGGCCGGACCCCGGGCCCCGGTGGTCAAGGAGTCCCTGCCGGAGCTGGTCGACGAGTGGACCGCCGGCGTGGGGGCCGAACTGCGCCGCCTCGAAGCCCAGGGTCGGCCGGTTGCCGCCATCCACGCCAATTACTGGCTGTCGGGTCTGGCCGGCCACGCCCTGAAGCACGAGCTGGAGCTCCCCCTGCTCGTCACCTTCCACACCCTCGACCGGGTCAAGGCCGACGCCAGCCCGGAAGCCATCTCGGTGCTCGAACCGGCCCGGCGGGCCCGGGCCGAGGCCGACATCGTCGGCTGCGCCGATGCCGTGCTGGCGTCGTGCCGGGTCGAGGCCGATCAGCTGGCTGATCTCTACGGGGCCGACCCCGAGCGGATCGCCATGGTCGCCCCGGGGGTCGAGCACGCCTTCTTCACCCCCGGGGACCGTCGCCAGGCCCGCCGGGCCCTCGGCCTGCCCGACAACCACCCGATCGTGCTCTTCGTCGGGCGCATCCAGCCCCTCAAGGGCCCGTCCGTGGCCGTGGAGGCTCTGGCCGGCATACGCGGTGCCGGCGGCCGGGCGGCGGACGCCCGCATCATCCTGATCGGCGGTCCGAGCGGGCCCCAGGGTCCGGCTGAGATGGCCGCGGTCCGCCGGGCCATCACCGCCAACCGGCTGGAGGGGGCGGTGCAGATGCTGCCCCCGCAGCCGCACGAGATCCTCTCGACCTACTTCCGGGCGGCCGACGTGTGCGTGGTGCCGAGCCACTCCGAGTCGTTCGGGCTGGTGGCCCTCGAGGCCGCCGCCTGCGGCATCCCGGTGGTGGCCTCGGCGGTCGGCGGGCTGACCACTCTGGTGCATCACGGCAGCACCGGCTTCCTGGTGGAGGGGCGGGACCCGGCCGGCTACGCCGAACCGCTGGCCGCCCTGCTCGGCGACCCGCAGGGAGCGTCCCGGATGGGCATCCGGGCGGCGGCGCGGGCCGGCGCCTACACCTGGCAGAGAGCCGCCGCCGACCTGTGGAGCCGGGTGGCGTACCTGGCCAGCTCCACCCTGGTGGCCTGCGGCTGAGATCCGCCGGGCGGCCGGCTGGCCGCTGACCGGCCCCGGCCCGGCACCCCGGGTGGGACCCCTTGCCCACCCCTGACTCCACCGGTACTGTCGCCGGAGTCGGCCGTCCGGGCCGGTCTGAGCCAGCGAGTTCGCTCGGGGAAGTGCGAACGGACCGGCCAGGCCGCCCGGGCGGCGGCGTCACCCGCCCCGGCGCCGGACCGGGGCGCTTCGCCTAGGGTCCATTCCATGGGCGAGCGAACCGACGAAACCTTCGACCGGGCCGGCCACCTCCTCATCGTCGGCGGCGGCCGCATGGGTGAGGCCCTGGCCGGTGGCCTCCTGGGGCGGGGCTGGCCGGCCGATCGCCTGGCCGTGGTCGAGACCGCGCCGGGCCGGCGGGAGGAACTGCTCGGCAACCATCGGGGCCTCGTGGTCGAAGGCACCGTCGAGGCGGCCGGCGCCCGGCTGGCCGCCGGCGGGCCCGGCCCGGACTGGGGCGCTGCCGGCGCGGTGGTGGCGGTCAAGCCCCACGACGTGACCGGGGTGTGTGCCGGCCTCGACTCGCTCGGCGTCGGGCGGGTGCTGTCCATCGCGGCAGGCGTCAGCCTGGCCGACATGGAGGCCGTCATGGGCCGGGCGGCGGTGCTGCGGGCCATGCCCAACACCCCGGCCCTGGTGGGCGCCGGCGCCGCCGCCGTCTCCGCCGGGACCAGGGCCGGCCCCGACGACGTGGCCTGGGCCAGCGCCATCCTGGGGGCCATCGGCACGGTGGTGGAACTGCCGGAGGCCTCGCTCGACGCCGTCACCGGCCTGTCGGGATCGGGGCCGGCCTACGTGTTCCTGGTGGCCGAGGCCATGGTCGACGCCGGGGTGCTGGCCGGCCTCACCCGGCCGGTGGCCCGCCAGCTGGCGGTGCAGACGCTGCTCGGCTCGGCCCGCCTCCTGGCCGAGACCGGGGAGGAGGCGTCGGCCCTGCGCGCTGCGGTCACCTCCCCGGGCGGCACCACCGCAGCCGGTCTGCGGGCCCTGGAGGCGGCCGGGGTGCGCTCCGCTTTCCTGGACGCGGTGATGGCCGCGGCCCAGCGGGCGCAGGAGCTGGGCCGGCCCCACTGACGGCCGGCGCACGCCGCGGTTGGCGACCGCCGCCGGGTGGCGTACCCTCGTAGGACGGAGAAGGGTGGTGCACGCGTGCCTAAAAACGAGTCCGAATCCAGGTTCGTCACCGTCGCTGAGGTAGCCGGCCAGCTGCGTGTGTCCAACATGACGGTCTACCGGCTCATCCAGTCCGGGCAGCTGGCGGCCGTGAGAGTCGGGCGCTCCTACCGAATCCGCGAGGCCGACGTCGATCGTTACCTCGCCGACCAGTACACCCAAGCCGGCTGAGCACCGTCTCGATCCTCACGGACTTCGGCCTCGCCGACGAGTTCGTCGGGGTCCTCCACGCGGTCGTGGCCCGCTACGCCCCGACCGCCCGCGTCGTCGACGTCACCCATCTCGTCCCCTCCCATGACATCCGGGCCGGCGCCATGGCGCTGTGGCGGGCCGCCCCCTGGCTGGTCCCCGGGGTCATCCTGGGCGTGGTCGACCCGGGCGTGGGTACCGAGCGCCGGGCGGTGGCCGTAGAGGTGGCGGCCGCCGGTGCCGTACTGGTCGGCCCGGACAACGGGCTCCTCCTCCCCGCCGCAGCCCGCCTCGGCGGCCCGAGCGCGGCGGTCGAGCTGCCCCCCAACCCCCACGCTCCGGGCGCCACCTTCGCCGGGCGCGACGTGTTCGCCCCCGCCGCCGCCCGGGCGGCCAACGGTGAGCCCCTGGCCGCTCTGGGCCGGCCCATCGACCCGGCCGGTCTGGTCGGCCAGCCGGTCGCCGGGCCCCGGGTCGAGGGGGACGGCCGGCTGCGGACGGAGGTGCTGTGGGTGGACCACTTCGGCAACGCCCAGCTCAACGCCGCCCCCGACGACGTGAGCCGCCTCATCGGCGCGGTGGCCGAGGCCCGCACCGGCGGGGGTGCCCATCCGGTGCGCGTCGTGCGGTCCTACGGGGAGATCGGCGACGACGAGGTGGCCCTGGTGATCGACTCGTACGGGCTGCTGGCCCTGAGCTGCAACCGCCGCTCGGCGGCCGAGCGGGTGGGGGTGGCGCCCGGCGACCAGGTATGGCTCTGCCCGGACAAGGGGTAACGACGGTACGCTGACGGTCATGGCTGCGGGACGGCGCATTCCCGAGGCGACCGTTAGCCGCCTACCGGTGTACCTGAGGGTGCTGGGCGAGGCGGAGAGCGACACGGTGTCGTCCGAGGAGCTGGCCGCCCGGGCCGGGGTCAACGCCGCGCAGGTCCGCAAGGATTTGTCCTACCTGGGGTCCTACGGAACCCGGGGCGTGGGCTACGACGTGCAGTACCTCCTGAAGCAGATCAACCGGCGGCTGGGCCTCGACGCCGAGCGCCGGGTCGCCATCGTGGGCCTCGGCAACCTGGGGCGGGCCCTGGCCAGCTACGGCGGGTTCCCGGCCCGGGGGTTCGCGGTGGTGGCCGCCTTCGACGCCGACCCGGCCAAGGTGGGGATGCAGGTCGGCTCGGCGGTGGTCCAGCCGGCGTCGTCCATGGTGGAGGTGCTCCGGGAAAAAGAGGTGGACATCGCGGTCATCACGACCCCCGCGTCCTCCGCCCAGGGGGTGGTCGACACCCTGGTGGAGGCCGGTGTCGGCTGCATCCTCAACTTCGCCCCCACCACCGTGGTGGTGCCCGACAAGATCGCCCTGCGCCAGGTCGACCTCGGCGTCGAGCTGCAGATCCTCAGCTTCTACCGTCACAGCGGTGACACCGCCCCGGTGGGGGCCTGAGCGTGCCGGTGTCGGAGGTGCTGTACCCGGTCAGCCTGGTGGTGGCCGGCCGGCGCTGCGTGGTCGTCGGCGGAGGGACGGTGGCCGCCCGCAAGGTGGCGGCCCTGCTCGACGCCGGCGCCGACGTGGTCGTCGTGGCCCCCGAGGTGTGCGCCGAGATCCGGGACATGCCGGTGCAGGTCGAGGAGCGGCCCTACACGGCGGGTGACCTGGACCGGGCGTGGCTGGCCATCGCCGCCACCGACGACCCCGAGGTCAACCGCCGGGTCCACGCCGACGGCCACCACGCCCGGGTGTGGGTCAACGCCGCCGACGACCCCGCCGCCTGCGCCTTCACCCTCCCCGCGGTGCTGCGCCGGGGTCCGGTGTCGGTGGCGGTGTCCACCGGCGGCCACAGCCCGGCCCTGGCCGGGTGGCTGCGGGACCAGATCGCCGCCCAGCTCGGACCCGAGATCGGCCGCCTGGCCGAATTGCTGTCCGAGGCGAGAGACGAGCTTCAGGCCGCCGGCCGATCGACCGAAGGTCTCGACTGGCGAAAGGCCTTGGATTCGGACATGCTCGAACTGATAAGGAAGGGCCTCGTGGCCCAGGCAAGGGAGCGCCTCCAGGCGTGTCTGTCGTAGTAGTCGGCCTCAACCATCGAAGCGTCCCGCTGTCGGTCCTCGAGACCATGGCGGTCACCGAGTCGCGTCTGCCCAAGGCGCTGCACGACCTGCGGGCGTCCGAGCACCTGAGCGAGGTGGTGGTGGTCTCCACCTGCCAGCGGACCGAGGTGTACGCCGTCGCCCCCCGCTACCACGCCGCCATCAACGCCATCCGCAACTTCATGGCGGACTGGAGCGGCACCCCGCCCGAGGCTTTTTCCTCCCACCTCTACGAGTACCACGAGGAGGCCGCGGTCCGGCACCTGTTCAAGGTGGCCGCCGGGCTGGACTCGGCGGTGCTCGGCGAGGGGGAGATCCTGGGCCAGCTGGGTGACGCCTGGGAGGCCGCCCACGCCGAGGGGGCGTCGGGCCCCATGCTCTCCATCCTGTTCCGCCACTCCCAGGAGGTCGGCAAG
>JAKAXN010000200.1 GCA_021816565.1 Actinomycetes bacterium | reverse complement strand
GGTCCCGCGTCCGCAGCCTGGGCCTGCTGCTCCTGCTGGGCACCGCGGTGCTGCTCGCCAGCGGGATCAACATCATGGTCTCCACCGGCAACGACTTCTCGGCGCAGCTGGGCTTCGGCCTGCGGGTGCTCGGCTTCGTCATCAGCCTGGTCATCAACCTGGCGCTGTTCACCGTGGCCTTCCAGCTCCTGACCGCCAAGGATCTGAGGGTCCGCGACGTGGCCACGGGCGGGGTGATCGCCGGCACGGCCTGGCAGATACTGCAGACCTTCGGGTCGCAGTACGTGGCTCACGAGGTGCGCCACGGCACGGCTCTCTACGGGGTGTTCGGGGTGGTGCTGGCCACCCTGGCGTACGTATACGTCGAGGCTCTCTTCCTGATGTTCGCCGCCGAGATCAACGTGGTGTTGCAGCGCCGCCTCTGGCCCCGGTCGCTGCTGACGCCCTTCACCGACGACGTGGAGCTGACCGCGGCCGACGAGGAGGCCTACGCCAGCTACGTACGGGCGCAGCGCTTCAAGGGGTGGGAGAAGGTCGAGTCCCGCTTCCCCCGCCGGCGCCGCCGCCCGGGCCAGCCGACCGGGACGGACCGTTACCCGGGGAGCGCCGGGGGTAGGGCCGGGGAACGGCCGGACCGGTCCCAGGAGCAGCCCGAAGGAGTGCCCCCCCACCCGGGTTGAGCCGGCCGGGGCCGGCTGTCACAGGCCCCGTCTAACCTGCCCGGCCAGGAGGTGGGAGCAGGTGCTGGTCGTTCACAGGTCCGAGCGGGCGGACTGCCTGGCCGACGCGCTCGGTCTGCTCCTGTCGGCGCCCCTCGCGGATCCGGTGGTCCCCGAGGTGGTGGCGGTGCCCACCCGGGGGGTGGAGCGCTGGCTGTCGCAGCGCCTGTCGCAGCGGATGGGGGCGCAGCCGGGCCGGGCAGACGGGGTGTGCGCCAACCTGGAGTTCCCGTTCCCGGGCTCGCTCCTGGGCCGGGCCCTGGCCGGCGCCACCGGGGTGGACCCGGGCACGGACCCGTGGCGACCGGAGCGGTGCGTGTGGCCCCTGATGGAGATCATCGACGAGCACGCCGGTGACCCGGTGATGGCGCCCCTGGTGCAGCACCTGCGGGCGGCCACGCCGCCGGATCTCGCCGGCCGGCCGGCTCCGGTGCGCCGCCTGGCCATGGCCCGCCATGTCGCCGACCTGTTCGACCGCTACGCGCTGCAGCGACCCGATCTGCTCCTCGGCTGGCTGGAGGGGCGCGACGAACCCGTCGGAGGCGCCGGGCCGGGGTGGCAGCCGCACCTGTGGCGCCTCCTCCGTGGACGTATCGGGATCCCCGGGCCGGCCGAGCGGATCGGGCCGGCAGCGGAGCGGCTGCGGGCCGATCCGGCGCTGGTGGACCTACCGGAGCGGGTCTCGGTATTCGGTCTCACCAGGCTGGCGGCCAGCCAGCTGGAGCTGCTCAGCGCCATCGCCGGGCCCCGCGACGTGCACCTGTTCCTGCTGCATCCCTCAGGGGCCCTGTGGGACCGGGTGGCGGCGTCGGTACCCCCGCTGACCCTGCCGGCGCGTGCCGCCGATCCCACCACCCGCCTGGCGGTCCACCCCCTCCTGCGGTCCTGGGCCAGGGACGCCCGGGAGATGCAGCTGGTGGTGGCCTCGAGCGCCGCCCCCGCCGCCCGTCACCACCCGGTGCCGCCCCATCCGTCGCACCCGGAGCGGCTCCTGCAGACCATCCAGGCCGACGTCCGGGCCGACCGCAGGCCCGGGGCCGCCGGCCGGCCCCCGATCGACCCGGCCGACACCTCGCTGCGGGTCTACGCCTGCCACGGGCGGGCCCGTCAGGTCGAGGTGGTGCGCGACGCGCTGCTCCACCTGCTGCAGTCGGATCCCACCCTCGAGCCGCGCCACGTGGTGATCATGTGCCCCGACATCGACGCCTTCGCCCCGCTGATCCAGGCGGTGTTCGGGGTGGACCCCGCGGCGGCGGGATCGCCGCCCGGGCGGCCGGTCGAAGACCGGGCCGGCCCCGGCGAGCCACCCCCGATGCGGGTGCGCCTGGCCGACCGGTCCCTCCGCCAGACCAACCCGCTGTTGTCGGTGGCGGCCGGGCTCCTGGATCTGGCCGGATCCCGGGTGACGGCGTCGGAGGTGCTCGACCTGGCCGGCCGCCCGCCGGTGAGCCGCCGGTTCCGCTTCGACCCCGACGAGCTGTCCGCCCTGGAGAGATGGGTGGCCGGGACCGGCATCAGGTGGGGCCTGGATCCACGCCATCGCCGGCCGTGGGGGCTCGAGCAGGTGGGGGAGAACACCTGGACCGCCGGTCTGGACCGGTTGGCGGTCGGCATGGCCATGGCCGACGACGGGTGCCGGCTCTACGCCGCCACCGTGCCCTTCGACGATGTGCCGAGCAGCGCGTTGGACCTGGCCGGCCGGCTGGCCGAGTTCGTCGGCCGCCTGGGCCAGGCCCTCGACCGGCTCGCCGGGCCCCAGCCGCTGGGCGCCTGGATCGGCGCTCTGGACCGGGCCGTGGCCGGGCTGGCCGAGGCTCCGCCCGGAGAGGAGTGGCAGCTCGAGCAGATGCAGAGGATCCTGGCCGAGACCGCCGGCTCGCGTCCGTCCACACCCGACGGCGGCCCCGGCCCGGTTCTGACCCTGGAGGAGGTGCGGTCGCTCCTCTCCGACCGCCTGGCGGGGAGCCCCACCCGGGCCAACTTCCGGACCGGGGACCTGACGGTGTGCACCCTCGTGCCCATGCGGTCGGTGCCGCACCGGGTCGTGGCCCTGGTCGGTCTCGACGACGGGGCCTTCCCCCGCCATCCCCACGCCGATGGAGACGACCTCCTGGCCGAGGACCCCCGGGTCGGTGACCGCGACGCCCGGTCCGAGGACCGCCAGTTGCTGCTCGACGCCCTCCTGGCGGCGCGCGACCACGTGATCATCAGCTACAGCGGCCGGGACGAGCGGACCAACCGGCCCCGGCCCCCGTGCGCCCCGGTGGCCGAGCTGCTCGACGTCGTCGACGCCACCTTCGGCGGCGGTGACCGGCCCCGGGCCCGGGACCACGTGGTGGTGGCCCACCCGCTGCAGACCTTCGACAGGCGCAACTTCGACCCGGGGGCCCTGGGGGCCGCCGGGCCGTGGAGCTTCGACCGGGTGTCGCTGGCCGGCGCCCGGGCGATGCTCTCCCGGACCCCGGCCCGTCCGTGGCTGTCCGGCCCGCTGCCCCGGCTGGCCGAGCAGGTGGTGCAGCTGGACCGGCTGGTCGCCTTCGTCCAGCACCCGGCCCGGGCCTTCCTGCGCATCCGGCTCGGTCTGTACCTCACCGGCCGGGAGGACGACCTCGCCGACGGCCTGCCACTGGAGCTGGCCCCGCTGGAGCGCTGGGCGGTGGGTGACCGGCTGCTGGCGTCGGTGGTGTCGGGCATCCCGCTGGAGCAGGCCGCCGCCGCGGAGCAGAGGCGGGGGTTCCTGCCCCCCGGTCCGGTCGCCGGAGCGGTCCTCGCCGACATCTGCTCCGACGTGGCCGATCTGCACCGGGTGCTCGAGGGGGGAGGGCTGCTCGCCGGGGACGCCGAGTCCCTGGAAGTGCGCGTCGAGCTGCCCGGGCCCCGGACCATCGTGGGCACGGTCCCCGGTGTCCGGGCCAGCACCGTCACCCAGTGCAACTATTCCCGGCTCGGCCCCAAGCACCGCCTGGCCGCCTGGGTCCGGTTCCTGGCCCTGACCGCCGACCGGCCCGATGGCGGCTTCGATGCGGTCACGATCGGACGGGGCAGCCGGCGCGAAGCCGTGGCGGTGGCCCGCCTCCGGACGGCGCCCGGTCCGGCTGACGCCCGCCGCCGGTGGGCCCTCGAGCGCCTGGCGGTCCTGCTCGACCTCTACGACCGGGGCATGCGGGAGCCGCTGCCGCTGTTCTGCCGGGCCTCGGCCGCGTGGGCGCAGGGCCGCTCGCGGGGGGAGGGCGACGACCAGCTGATCGGCCGGGTCGCCGGCGAGTGGGCGTCGAGCGACACGGTGCCGGGGGAGCAGGAGGAGCCGGAGCACCTCGAGGTGTGGGGATCGGGGGTCACGGCCTCCACCCTCCTGGCGGCCCGCCCGGAGCCGACGGAGTCCGGTCCGGGCTGGGCCGGGGAGGCCAGCCGGTTCGCCGTCCTGGCCCGCCGCCTGTGGGATCCCGTCCTCGACCACGAGACGGTGGAGGACCGGTGACCGCTCCGGCGGAGCCACCCCGCTTCGACCTGAGCGGGCCCCTCCCGGGCCCGGGAACCACGGTGCTCGAGGCCAGCGCCGGTACCGGCAAGACGTACGCGCTGACGTCGCTGGTGGCCCGCTACGTCGCTTCCGGGGTGCCGTTGTCGCAGATCCTGGCGGTCACCTTCACCCGCATGGCGACAGGGGAGCTGAGGGACCGAATCCGGGAGCGGCTGGTGGAGGTGCACGCCGGTCTGGAGTCGGCAGTGGAGAGCCCCGATCCGGTGACCGGGGCGCTCCGTTCGGCCCCGGTCCCGGAGGTCCGCCGGCGGGCCGGGCGCCTCGCCGACGCTGTCTCCGAGTTCGACTCCGCCACCATCGCCACCACCCACGGCTTCTGCCACACGGTGCTGCGCGAGCTCGGTTCGGCCGGGGACATCGCCCCCGAGGTGGAGCTGCTCGAGGACCCCACCGACCTGGTGGACGAGGTGGTCGGCGACCTGTACCTGCGCTGGGCCCTGGGACGGCCGGCGCTTCCGTTCTCCCCCGAGGTGGCCCGGACGGCGGCGGCCATGGCCGTCCGCAACCCCGACACAGAGGTCGTGCCCGGCTCCGGCGAGGACCCCTCCGGTCTCCTCGGGCGCCTGGCCCTGCGGGCCCGCCAGGAAGTGGCCCGCCGGTTGCTCGACCGCAATCTGCTCACCTACGACAACCTGCTCCACCAGCTCGCCCGGACTCTCGCCGACCCGGTGCGGGGTCCGGCAGCGTGCCGGCGGCTGCGGCGCCGGTACCGGGTGGTGCTGGTGGACGAGTTCCAGGACACCGACCCCAGCCAGTGGCAGATCCTCAGGCTGGCGTTCGGGGCGGCGGACACGGCGCTGGTGCTGATCGGCGATCCGAAGCAGGCCGTCTACGGGTTCCGGGGCGCCGACGTCTACGCCTATCTGGACGCGGCCCGCTCGGCCGACCACTGCTACACCCTTTCGGACAACTGGCGGGCGGACCAGCCGCTGCTCGACGCCACCGACGCCGTGCTGTCCCCGCTGCAGTTCGGCCACGAGGGCATCCCGTACCGGCCCGTCCGGGCCGCCGCCGACCGCCAGGAGCCGGGCCTGCGGGGTCACCCCCGGCCGGCCCCGCTCCGCTTCAGGGTGGTCGCCGACCGCCAGCCCGGCGTGCGCACCACCTTCCGCGGGCAGCTGCAGAAGGGATCCCTGATGGAGTGGGTGGCGGCCGACGTGGCCGACGACGTGTCCGCCCTGCTCGCTTCGGGGGCCACCCTCGAGGCCGGGGACCCGGACCGGCCGATCGCGCCCGGCGACGTGGCGGTACTGACCCGGACCAATCGCCAGGCCCTGATGGTGCGCCAGGCCCTGCAGCAGGCCGGTGTCGCGTCGGTGGTGGCCGGCATGGACACCGTCTTCGCCTCCCCGGCGGCCAGGGACTGGCTGCGCCTGCTGGAGGCCCTGCAGGAGCCGTCCTCCCGTTCCCGGGTGGCCGCCGTGGCCCTCACATCGTTCATGGGGATGACCGCCGACGACGTGGCCGCCTCCGACGAGGACGGGTGGGAGCGGGCCCACGACCGGGTGCAGCGGTGGGCCTCGACCCTGAGCGGGCGGGGGGTGGCGGCCCTGTACCGGGCCGTCACCGTGGAGGAGGGCCTGTCCGCCCGGGTCCTCGGCCGCGAGGGCGGCGAGCGCCTGCTCACCGACCTGGCCCACGTGGCCCACCTCCTTCACGCCGAGGCTGCCGCCGGCCAGCTCGCCGCCCCGGCCCTGCGGGCCTGGCTGGCCGCCCGGATACAGGCGGCGGCCACCGAGCAGGGGCAGGCGGAGGAGCGCAGCCGACGCCTGGAATCCGACGCCGAGGCGGTCCAGGTCCTCACCATCCACCGGGCCAAGGGGCTCGAATTCCCGGTCGTGTACTGCCCGTACCTCTGGGACCCGGGGCGGACCGAGGGCCGGTCGGCACCGGTGGTGTTCCACGACCCGGGCCAGGGGGACGTCCGGACGCTCGACGTCGGCTGCCCGGCGGAGGACCGGGCCGGGCGGTCCCGCTACGACCGCCACGCCGGCCTGGCCCGGGCCGAGAGGAGGGGGGAGGATCTGCGGCTGCTGTACGTGGCCCTCACCCGGGCCCGGCACCAGGTCGTGGTCTGGTGGGCGTCGGCCCGGGACAGCCGGCAGTCCCCGCTGGGCCGCCTCCTGGTGTGCCGGGACGCCGCCACGGGCCGGGTGGGGCCGGTCCCGGCCGGGGAGCCATCGGCCCGGGTCATCACCGCCTCGCTCGAGACGCTGTCCCGGCGGGCTCCGGGGCTGATCGGTGTGGAGTCGCCCGGTCCGCTCCGGCGGCCCGCACCGGGAGCCTCCCTCCCGGAGGGCGCGGTCCCGGCCGGTGCCGATCTCCACGCCGCCCGCTTCGACCGGGAGCTGGACCTGCGGTGGAGACGGGCCTCCTACACGGGGCTCACCGCGGCCGCCCACCACCCGGCCGGGACCGAGACGGTGGGCAGCGAGCCGGAGGACCGGGTGGTCGCCGACGAGCCGGTCGAGCCGGTCGAACGGGTCGGTGCGTCCGGTCCGGCCCGTGGCGGGCCCGGCCCGGGAGCGCCGGGTCCGCCGCTCCCCGGTCCGGCCGGCCCCCGGGCCGACCGGCCGTCGCCCATGGCCGGGATCCCCGCCGGAGCCGGGACCGGCACCTTCGTCCACCGGGTGCTCGAGTGCACCGACTTCTCCGCCGGCAACCTGGGGGCCGAGATCGACTCGGCCCTGGCCCGGGCAGCCGGTCCGTCCTCCGGGCCGGTCGAGCCGCTCGACGAGCTGCGCACCGGCCTCCTGGCTGCTCTCACCACACCGCTGGACCCGCTGCTGGCGGGGATGAGCCTGAGCGCGCTGGCGCGGAATGACCGGCTCGACGAACTGTCATTCGAGCTGCCGGTGGCCGGCGGTGACGATCCGTCCGGGCAGGTGCGCATGGCCGACATAGCCCAGCTGGTGGGCGCCCACCTGCCGACGGCCGGATCCGGGCGGCCGCTCGCCGGATACGCCGACCGCCTGGCGGCCCCGGAGCTGGCCACGACTCTGCGCGGCTACCTGACCGGAAGCCTGGACCTGGTGTTCCGGGTGGCCGGCCCCGACGGGACCCACCGGTGGTACCTGGCGGACTACAAGACCAACCGGCTCGGCGACCCGGACCGGGTGCTCGCTCTCGGCGACTACCGGCTGGCGGCCATGGACGCCGAGATGCAGCGGCGGCACTACCCGCTCCAGGCGCTGCTGTACCTGGTGGCCCTGCACCGGTACCTGCGGTGGCGCCAGGCCGGCTACTCGCCGGAGCGGGACCTCGGTGGGGTGCTGTACCTGTTCCTGAGGGGGATGGGCGGCCCGGACACGCCCGTGGTCGATGGCACCACGTGCGGGGTGTACCCCTGGTCGCCCCCGGCGCAGCTGGTGGTGGCCCTGTCCGACCTGCTCGACGGCGGGGCCCGCTGATGGTGGGAGGCACCGCCGACCGCCACTCCGTGGACGTGGTGGCCGACCCGGCGGTCCCCGGGTTGCTGCGGTCGTTCAACACCGCCGGGGTGCTCGCCCCCGCCGACGTGCACCTGGCCCGGCGCCTGATGCTCCTGGCCGGCGAGGGGGACGACCTGGTCGGCCTGGCGGTGGCCCTGGCCGGCCGGGCTCCCCGGGTCGGTCACGTGTCGGTCGACCTGGCCACGGTGCGCTCCTCGGCGGTGGTAGGGGAGGAGGACGCCGGGCTCGAGTCCCTCGACTGGCCCGAACCCGAGGGTTGGCTGGCCCGGGTCCGGGCCAGTGCCCTGGTGGCGGCGACGGACCGGCCGGCCGGGGCCCGG
>JAKAXN010000199.1 GCA_021816565.1 Actinomycetes bacterium | reverse complement strand
CGCCGGCCGGCCAGTGCACGATCATGGGGACGTGCACGCCCCCCTCGTGGGTGTTCTGTTTGTACCAGCGGTACGGGGTGTTGCCGCACTGGGCCCAGCCCCAGGGGTAGTTGGTGTGGCTGTCGGGACCGCCGATGTCGTCGAGGCGGGCAACGGCGTCGTCGGGCGACTCGATGATCCCGTTGAAGAACTTCATTTCGTGGAGCACCCCGTACGGGCCCCCCTCCTGCGACGCGCCGTTGTCGGCGAGCAGGACGAGGATCGTGTTGTCGAGCCGACCGAGGCGGCGCAGACCGTCGACGAAGCGGCCGATCTGATCGTCGGTGTGGTCGAGGAAGGCGGCGAAGGCCTCCTGCAGGCGCGCTGCCAGCCGTCGCTCGTTGTCCGACAGATCAGCCCACGGCCGGACGCCCGGGTTGTGGGGGGACAGCACCGTTGCGGGCGGTATGACGCCGAGGTCGATCTGGCGCCGGTACCACCGCTCGCGCACCACGTCCCACCCCTCGTCGTAGCGACCCCGGTACTTGGCCAGGTATGCCGGTGGCGCCTGATGCGGGGCGTGGGTCGCCCCGAACGCCAGGTAGCAGAAGAAGGGCCGGTCGGGTCGGACGCCGATGGAGTCGGCGATCATGCCCACGGCCCGGTCCACCAGGTCCTCCGACAAGTGGTAGCCGTCTTCGGGGCCCCGCTCCGGCAGCACCGGGTGGTTGTCGGCCACCAGCTCCGGATGGAACTGGTCGGTCTCGCCCTCCAGGAAGCCGTAGTAGCGGTCGAAGCCGCGAGCCAGTGGCCACTGGTCGAATGGGCCGGCGGCCGAGCACTGCTCCATCGGCGCCAGGTGCCACTTGCCCACCGCGAAGGTGGCGTAGCCGGCGTCGTGCAGCACCTCGGCCACGGTCGCCGCATGGTTGGAGACGTGGCCGAGCTGGTTCGGAAAGCCGGTCCGGAAGTTCGACACCGACCGCATCCCGACCGCATGGTTGGACCGACCGGTGAGGAGGGCGGCCCGGGTGGGCGAGCACAGGGGTGTGACGTGGAAGTTGGTGAAGCGCAGGCCACCCGCGGCCAGGGCATCCGTATTCGGGGTATCGATGTCGGACCCGTAGCAGCCCAGCTGGGCGAAGCCCGTGTCGTCGAGGAGGATCATCACCACATCAGGAGCGCCCTCGCCGGGATGGGGCGGTTCGTCGAACCAGGGGCGTGACTCCGCGACCGTACGGCCGATCGTGCCCTCGAACCGCTCACCTCGGGTCATGGCGACACCTCCCCGCCCCATCCTGGCTCATGCGATTGATGGGCGCAACACCTTTTGCGAGTTCAACTCTCGTAACTGTCCCGCGGGCTGGATAGGATTCGCTGCATGGCGGCACCGTCGACCGCAGAGCAGGCCCGCCGCGACGGGCGGCGCGCCCGCCGCGAGCGGGGGCGGCAGGCGGTCGTCGATGCCATGGTCGACCTCATCCAGGCCGGACACGGCGTGCCCACGCCGGAGGCCGTGGCCGAGCAGGCGGGCGTGTCGGTCGCATCCCTGTTCCGGTACTTCCTGACCCTCGACGATCTGCGAGGCCAGGTGAGCGCACGGGTGCAGGAGCGCTACGCCGAGCACTTCGAGATCCCGGACCTGGCCGAGGGGCCGCTGCGCCCCCGCATCGAACGGTTCGTGCGGGCCCGCGTCTCCCTCTGGGAGACCACCGCACCGATCTGGCGTCTCACCCGTGCCAGGGCCCACGGGCACCCGGAGGCGGCCGACCTCCTGCGGGAGTTGCAGCACCGGCTGGCTGCCCAGGTGGCCACCCACTTCGGGCCTGAGCTGGCCGCCCGGAAGCCGGCTGCGGCGGCCGATCTGGTGGCGCTGATCACGGCGACCACCTCGTTCGAGGCGTGGGACATCCTGCGCCAAGAGCTCGACCGGAGCCAGGCCCAGGTCACGCGCACCTGGACCTCGGCCCTGCAGGCGCTGCTGGCACCCGCCGGGTGACCGGAGCCGACGGCTGCCGCGCTCCGTGCGGTGCGGAGGCCCCGGAGGTCGTCCATACCCGCTACCACCTCTACCGGGCTGGACCCTTTGAGATCGTCGCCATCCCCGAGGCGGAAAGCCGTCGGGGCGACTACGCGGCCGCCGTGGTGGCCGGCGCTGACCATCCCGAGACCGCCGGCTGGCTCGTCGATCATCTCTGCGGCACCGCCGGCCGAGCGGTGTACGCCAGGCACGGCTTCACCGCGCCTCCGATCGCACAGCCTGATCCGACCCGGCCGCGCGGGCGATCTGAAGCACCCTGGGTCTGATGGAGGCTCGGCTTATTGGATTCCAACCACGGAGCGGTCGGCTTGTTGGGCAGCGTAGAAGGCTGCTTCGAACTCTGCTGGTGGGATGTCTCCGCAGTGGCTGTGAAGGCGGCTCTCGTTGAACCAGTGGACCCAGCTCAGGGTGGCCAGCTCGAGGTGGTCGACGTCGTCCCAGCCGTTGGTGTCGGGGCCGTAGACGCACTCGGCCTTGTAGAGCCCGTTGGTAGTCTCGGCCAGCGCGTTGTCATAGGAGTCGGCGACAGTCCCTATCGACGGTCGTGCGCCGATCTCGTCGAGTCGCTCGGTGAAGCGAACCGAGGTGAACTGCGACCCGGCGTCGGAGTGCGCGATGAGACCGGCCAGTCGCCGGCCCCCACGGGCGCGTCGGGCCATCTCGAGCGCGTCGAGGACCATCTCGGTCTTCATGTTCGATGCCACCCGCCAGCCCACGATGCGGCGGCTGAAGGCGTCGACGATGAAGCACACATAGGCCATCCCTGACCGGGTCGGGACGTAGGTCAGGTCGGTCACCCACAACGCGTCGGGCCGGTGGGCCTTGAACACCCGGTTGACCAGGTCAGCCGCCCTCGTCGCCTCGGGATCGGCTCGGGTGGTGAACACCTTGCGGCGCCTGGTCACTCCGACCATGCCGGCGGAGCGCATCAGCCGGGCCGTCTGGTCCCGGCCGATGTCGACCCCGGCCCGCCGAGCCGCCTTCCACAGCTTGTCGGCCCCGTAGACCTTGCGGTTCGCGATCCACAGAGCCATCAGCACCTGCACCATCACCGCGTCACGCACCGCCCGGGCGGACGGGAACACCTGGCGGCGTTTGGCTGCGTAGTACGTGCTCGGAGCCACCTGCAGCGCCTTGCAGATGGGCTCGACTCCGAACTCGTCCCGGTGGGTATCGATGAACCCGACGACTACTTCTGTGGGCGGTCGAGCTCCGCCGCGAAGAAAGCCGACGCCTTCTTCAATATCTCGTTCGCGCGACGCAACTCCTTGACTTCCTGGCGCAACGCCTTGAGCTCCTCAGCGTCCGCGCTGGACACCCCGGGCACCTCGCCAGCGTCGATGTCGGCCTGCTTGACCCAGCTGCGCACCGACTCGACCCCATACCCCAGCTGCTCGGCCACCCGCTGGATCGTCCCCTGCGAGGTCCCCAGCTCCTTCCTCAGCTGGCGGACCAGGCGGACCGCGTGAGCCTTCTCCTCAGGGCTGTACCGACGAGTCGTCGGATTCCCGGGGGACTGTTCCTTCGGCATAACTCCATCCTCGCTTCCAAGGTATGGAGCCTCCAAGCATCCCAGGGTGGTTCAATCAGGGTCCGCCCGACGGGGCTTGGGGCTGATGGACCAGCGCCGGCGGAATGTGTTCCGGCGGGTGGTCGCATTCAGGCGGCCAGGTGCTCCCAGCGGGGAGCGAGACGGGCCCACGGGCCTTGGGCCGCTACTTCTCCGTCGACGAGGACGATGACCCGGTCGGCCTGCTGCAGGGCCGACCGCTTCGACGTCGAGGCCACCACGGTGGTACCCCTGCGGCGCAGTGCCTGCCAGAGCTCCTGCTCGGTGCTGGCGTCGAGCGCGCTGGACACGTCGTCTGCCAGAAGCAGTTCCGCCTCTGCAGCAAGCGCCCGAGCCAGCGCCAGTCGTTGTATCTGCCCCCCCGAGAGGCGTACTCCGCGGTGCCCGACGACGGCGTGCTCCCCTCCGGCCAGGTCTATGTCGGTGTCGAGGCGTGCGTCGCTTATGGCGTCGCCGAGGTGGCGCTGGTGATCGAGCCTGATGTTGTCGGAGAAGGTCCCCGACAGCACGACCGGGATCTGAGCGACGTAGGCGACCTGTCCCGGCCGGAGGAAGATCTGCGGGTCGGTCACGGGCTTGCCGTTCCAGAGGACCACGCCGCTGTGGTCGACCAGCCCGGCGAGGGCTGCCAGAAGGCTCGACTTGCCCGAGCCGACAGGGCCGAGCAGCACCACCATCTCACCGGCATCCACCGAGAAGCTGACATCGTGGGCGCCGATGGTGCCGTCGGGATGCCGGGCCGTCAGCCCGCGCACCTCCAGCCGCTCCAGCCCGGTCCTGGGCGGGATCGGCGGGACCGGCGCAGATCCGGTTGTCAGATCGACCCCCGGCGGGACCTCCATGAGATCGCGACCGCCGGCCAGGCTCGCGGCGGCGTCCTTCCAGGAGCGGACTCCGGGAGCTTCGGTGATGACCGAGCCGGCGACCCGCCCGAACCATTCGAACCCGCCGACCGCTGTCGACACCAGGAGGGCGGTGGCGATGCCCCAGCCTCCCCCGAGGTAGATGAGCCAGCTGCCCACCACGCCGCACTGGACGAGCACCATCGGGACGCCATCGAGAAGGCCCTGGATCCGGTGCTCCCGCACCGCGGCGCCGACGCGGCCCTGGTCGATCTCCCGGAGATGACGATGTACTGCAGTCGTGGCCCCGGCGAGCTTCACGGTTCGTGCCGCGTCGAGCGCCGACGCGAGGGAGCGACCGAAGCGGGCCCGGGCCTGCGATGACGCCGCCGCCGATCGACCGGCGCGTGGTGAGCCTGCGGCGGACGCGATGGCCGACAGCGCCATCACCAGCAGGAGCATTGCGCCAGCCAGCGCGCTCCCTCCGACGATGGCGGTCACAGCCGCGACCACGACTCCGTTGAGGAAGTCCACCCACCGGTCGGCGTAACGGGCGAACCGGTCGCTGTCCATCGCCCGCGCCACCACCTCACCAGGTGGTGTGCGGGGGAGCCGTTGCTGCATGGTTTGACCCCGCAGAACGGCCAGGCGCACCCGCAGCATCACCGCTACCCACCATCGGGGGTAGACGGTGAACGCCAGGGAGAGAAGCAGCGGCGCGGCCAGCAGGGAGCCCACGAGCAGGGCTGCCCGCCCGGTCGGGTCCTGTCCGGTGGACAGGGCCGCCACCACCTGGCCCCATACGAAGCCGGTCAGCGCACCGAAGGCGCCCGTCATGGCGCTGAGCAGGAACAGGAGCGCGCCGCCGATCCCCCAGACCGGATGGATGCGGAGGGCGGACCACGTGCTGCGGGCCAGGCTCGGGCCGGTCCCGACCGGATCCGCAGCGGGCGCGGCCCCGGCCCACCTCGGCCGTCCCGCCGATTCGCCCACTGCCGCCGATGCGGGGTCTGTCGCCCCGGACTCCCCGCCCGCCCCCTCCGGGTCCGACGTCCCCGCGCCCGAGGCGTCGAGCAGGTCGCGGAAGGGGCCCGCCACCCGGGTCAGGACCTCACGGGGACCCACCTGCACGATACGACCCCCGTCGAAGACGGCCACCTGGTGGGCCCGGGTAGTGGTGGAGAGACGGTGGGCGATCAGGACTCCCGTCCGACCTGCCAGGAGACGATCGGCCGCCTTGGTGATCCGGGCCTCGGTGACCGGATCCATGCGGGCGGTGGCCTCGTCGAGGATCACGACCTGGACATCCCGTACGAGCAGGCGGGCGAACGCCACCAGCTGCTCCTCGCCGGCCGACAGGGCCGCACCGCCGGGGCCGATCACGGTGTCGAGACCTTCGGGTAGCGACGCCACCCACTCAGTCAGACCCAGCTGCTGCAACGCCTCCGTAACCACCTTGCGGGGAACGTCGGCGAACAGGCCGACGTTCTGCTCGACTGTCCCGGCGACCAGTTCCGTCCGCTGGGTGACGACACCGACCTCGGCCCGGAGCTGTTCCAGATCCAGGGCCCGGACATCGACGCCGCCCACGAACACGGCCTCTGGCGGCGGCTCGAGCGCTCGGGAGACAAGCGAAGCCAGCGTGGACTTGCCCGAACCGGTGCGTCCGACCAGCGCAACGGTCGTGCCGGCCGGGACCTCGAGGTCGATGTCGTGCAGTCGGAAGTGGCCGTGGGGGTAGGCGAACCGCAGCCCCCTGATCGAGATCCCGACAGGGCCGGGCGCCAGCGACCGACCGCCGGACGGCTCGGTCCTGGCGGCCATCAGCCCCCGTATCCGGCTGACCGCGCCCAAGCCTGCCTGCAGATCGGGGAGGTGGCGTGCGGTCTGGTCGATCTGACCCACGAACTGGCTGGTGACCAGGAACAGGGTCACGATTGAGGCGACCGGCATCCGACCTCCGGCGGAGAGGGCCACACCGGTGACGGCGATGGCAGCCAGGAGCCCATGGAGGAGCAGACCCAGGCGGCGGCCCAGGCGGCTCGAGGCGTTGCACGTGGAGGCCACGCGCTCGTGCACCACGGCCGACAGCTCCGCGCACCGGCGGACCAGATAGGCCTGGCCCAGGCTGGAACGCAGGTCGTCGCGGGCGGCCACACCCTCCTCCATGACGGCCGCGTGGTCGGTCCAGGCCACCTCCTCGGCGAACTTCCGCTCGGCCACCTGGGTGGTGAGCGGCCGGGCGACGAGGTACGTGGCCGCACCGGCGATCGGGAAGACGATCCATGAGGGCCACCACGTCAGCCCGGCCACAACCCACATGGGACCTAGGCGCAGCAGCATCCTCACCAGGTCCCACGCCACCCTCCGCAGCAACGTCCCCAACTCGTGGGTGTCGTCGTCCACACGGTCGAGGATCTCGCCCACCGCCTGCTCCGACAGCGCAGCGACGGGCTGATACAGGGCGGCCGACAGGAGGTCTGCCCGCAACCGGCCCTCGGCCCGGTCCACCACGCCGGCCCACACGGCCCTGCCGACGGTATCGAATACCGCCCCACCGACGACGCAGAACCCGAGCAGCGCAACCAGCGTCTCGGTGGGCCGCGCCGCCACCCGCCCCACCACCACCGTCCCTGCCGACTGCCCCAGCGCCGCCAGCGAGGCCGCGCCGAGCGACACCGCCGCGCCCCGGCCCCGCAGGCGCGACAGGGCCACCGTGCGGCTGGGGTCGCCGGTGGCGGGCTCGGCATCCAGACACCCCTCGCCGGCTTCCGCCTCGGCAAAGGTCGTCGAACTCATGGCCTCTCGACGCTAGGGCGCGTCGTCCGGGCCGGCATCCGATTTACGCAGGTAGCCCCTCCGGCTCCGGACCCGCTCAGGCCCGGACGGAACAGTCCTACCCGCCCGCCGGACGTCGGCCGCCCGCGCCTGGCGACCACCTCCAGCGGTGGGCCGCCACGCTCAGAAACATATCGGCGCCCCGGCCGTCTCGCCGGCCCTGACAGCCCGGACCGGCCCCGGTGGGGTTGATATGGTGCGCCCGATGCGCAGCACGAGGGGGGACTCCCGGGCGGCCCGAACAGTCCTGAGGGTCGTCGCGGCCACCTTCCTGGCGGCCGCGGCGCTGGTGTACGGCGCTTCTGTCGCCGGCGCCGCCACACCGGCGGCCGGGCCGCAGCAGGGCTACTGGCTGATGACCACCGACGGGCAGGTCCTGGGCTACGGAAGCGCCGCGGCGAGCTCATTGGGACCGCTCGATCCGCTGGCCAAGCCGACGGTGTGCATGAGCTCCACCACCGACGGCCGGGGGTACTGGCGGCTCGGCTCCGACGGCGGCGTGTTCACCTCCGGTGACGCCGGGTTCTACGGCTCGACCGGGGCCATGCAGTTGGACCAGCCGGTGGTGGGCATGGCGCCCACGCCGTCCGGGCACGGCTACTGGCTGGTCGCCTCCGACGGGGGCATATTCGCCTTCGGTGACGCCGGGTTCTATGGCTCGACCGGGGGCATGCAGTTGGACCAGCCGGTGGTGGGCATGGCGCCCACGCCGTCCGGGCACGGCTACTGGCTGGTCGCCTCCGACGGGGGCATATTCGCCTTCGGTGA
>JAKAXN010000198.1 GCA_021816565.1 Actinomycetes bacterium | reverse complement strand
CCGGACCCGGTGGCGGTAGACGGTGGTGCGCGGCGCCCGGTCGATGGCCATCGCGGCACCGTATCTCCTCCCCCCGGGCACCAGTTGGTTCTCCGGGCGGGGATACTTGTAGTTTCAGATGATCAAAGACGAGGGGAGGCCCCGCTAGTCATGTCGACCACCCAAGCCACTGACGCCGTGACCGAGGTCAAGGCCTGGCTGACCGAGAACTGGGATCCCGACCTCACCGTCGCCGAGTGGTGGGAGCGGCTCGGCTCCTCCGGCTGGGGCGCCCCGGCGCTGCCCGAGACCGCCTACGGCAAGGGCCTGTCCCGCTCCGAGACGGTGGCGGTGCAGGAGGCCATCGCGGAGTTCGGGGCGCTGCCGGCCCCCGGCGGCCTGGGGCTGCTGCTCGCCGCCCCGACCATCGCCACCCACGGTACCCCCGAGCAGCAGGAGCGCTACATCCGGGCCATCGTCACCGGCCAGGAGGCCTGGTGTCAGCTCTTCAGCGAGCCGGGCGCCGGTTCGGACCTGGCCGGCCTGCAGTGCAAGGCGGAGCGCGACGGCGACGAGTGGATCATCACCGGCCAGAAGGTGTGGACCTCCGGAGGCCAGGTGGCCGACATGGGCATGCTGCTGGCCCGTACCAACCCCGACGTGCCCAAGCACCAGGGCATCACCTACTTCGCCTTCGACATGCACCAGCCCGGCGTCGAGGTCCGGCCCCTCCGGGAGATGACCGGCCGGGCCCTATTCAACGAGGTGTTCATCAACGAGGCCCGGGTCAGCAACGACGCCATCATCGGCGGCGCCGGTAACGGCTGGGCGGTGGCCAACACCACCCTGGCGTTCGAGCGGGCCGGCCTGGGGGCCGGTGGTGGCTCGGCGGGCGCCAGCACCGCGGTGCCGGGCTCCATCGCCGGCGACCTGGGCAAGCGCGCCGGCGACCTGGTCCGCGGCCGCACCCGGGGCGGCTCCGGGGGCCCCGGCGGGGTCGGCGGCACCTCCAAGCTGCTCCTGGCCGTGGCCCGGGAGATGGGTCTCAACAACGACCCGGGGGTCCGCCAGGACCTGGCCCGCCTCCACACCCTGACCGAGATCGCCCGGTACATGGGCCTGCGCCAGAAGGCCCTGCGGGCCACCGGGGGTGACATCCCGGGCATGGGCAACATCGCCAAGCTCTCCATGAGCATCATCCTGCGACTGTCCCGGGACCTGGGGTTCCGCCTGCTCGGCGCCCGGGGCACCCTGCACGGCTACGACACCGCCTCCGACAATGCCCTCCAGGACCTCCCCACCGGGGCCCTGGGCGGGATGGTCACCGAGATGGCGCTGTTCGCCCAGGCCCCGCAGATCTACGGGGGCACCGACGAGATCCAGCACAACATCCTGGGCGAGCGGGTGCTGGGCCTGCCCAAGGAGCCCAACAACGACAAGGTGACCCCCTTCCGGGACCTGCCGAAGAACTGAGGCGGCCGCCCCGGGGCCGGCGCGCCGACCGGCGCAGGCCCCGGGGTCGCCACCATCCGCCCGAAGCATCCGATACCGGGCGAAGACGCAAGTCGGGTCGGTTACACCACCGTCGGCCAACCCGGGGGTAGGCGGAAGCGGCGGCGCAAGCTACCGTTGGGTCACCCTTTCTGATACAAGGCCTCGCTGGGGGTCGGACGATCAAGAAACCGGTTGACCCGACATGACCGATCTGAATCCAGGCAGGAGCGGTATGACCCCTGCCGAGGTGGCCCTCCTGGGCGAGCGCGAGGCGCTGCAGCGCCTGGACCTGCTCGCCACGGCCAGCAGCCTGCTCGACGCCACCCTCGACGACTACGAAGAGGCCATGGACAGCGTGGCCGAGGCGTGCGTGTCCGACTTCGCCGACCTGTGCGCCATCGAGGTCATCGCCCCTGACGGCACCGTCCGGGCGGCGGCGTTCCGCCACACCCGGACCGGGGGGCTGGCCCTGCCCGGGGCGTGGTCCCCGGTCGGCCGGATGGTCGCCCCCGACCGCCGGCCGGTGCTGGTCTACGCCGAGTCGGAGGGCACCTCGGCGGCCCACCGGGTGCGCCAGCAACTCGGGGCGCAGTCGCTCATAGTGAGCCCGGTCACCGGCGGCGGGCTGACCCTCGGCTGGTTCGTGGCGGCCACCGGGCCCCAGCGGCGGGGCTTCCGGCCCTCGGCCCTGCGCCTGGCCACCGAGTTGAGCAGCCGGATCGGCACCGCCATCCAGCGGGTGATGCTCCACCGGGAGATGCAGGCGTCGGCCCGGGAGCAGAACCGCACCGTCCGACGCCTGCGCCGCCTGGCCGCCGCCGCCACCAACCTGGCCGGCGCCGCCACCCCGCAGGCCGTGCTCAACACCGCCTGCATGGAGGCCTGCGTCATCCACGAGGCCGGCGGGGCCATGGCCCGCTGGTCGAAGGCGGACGGCTCGACCGTGCAGGCCCAGGCCGGCGAGGTGAACCTGGACGTGGCCGACGCCGCGTTCGATTCGGTCACCGGCGGCCGGGTCAGCCGGGGCAGGGGCTGGATCGCCTACCCGCTACCCAACACCGACCCGTGGCAGCACGGGGCGCTGGTGGTCTTCGTCGACGAGGTCCTCGCCGGCGAGGAGGAGCCGGTGCTCAGCTCCCTGGCCTCGCTCATCCCGGTGGCGTTCGAACGGGCCCTCGGCACCGAGACGGCGCTGAAGCACGAGGCCCGCCTGCGGGCGGTGGTCGACGCCTCGCCGGTGGCGCTGATCGAGGTGGAGCCGTCCGGCTTCGTCACCATGGCCAACAAGACGGCCCAGGACCTGTTCGGCTGGCCGGCCAACCCCGGCGGCTGGGAGCTCGCCCCGCCCCTGCGGGAGCAGATCCTGGACCTCGGCCGGGACGTCCTGCAGTCCGGATCGGTGTCCACCCGGACCATCCGCGTCGACGGCCGGGAGCTGTCGGTGTCGGGAGCCCAGCTCCCAGCCGTGTACTCCGCCGCCGGGCCGTCCGTGCTGGTCACCGGGGTGGACGTCACCGAGATGCGCCGGGCCGAGCACGCCCTGGTCCAGGCCCAACGCCTCGATGCCATGGGCCAGGTCGCCGGCCGGGTGGCCCACGACTTCAACAACCTGCTCACCCTGATAATCGGCTACGCCTCCATCCTCCGGCGGGGCATCGACGACGAGAAGCAGTTGTCGATGATCGCCAACATCGAGGCCGCCTCCAAGCGGGCCGCCAACCTGACCCAGCAGATGCTGGACATGACCCGCCAGAAGGTCGACACCGGCGTGGTGATCGACCTGGGCCAGGCGGTGGCCGGGCTGGACGCCGTGCTCGACCGGGTGGTCGGCCCGGGCGTGGACCTGCGGGTGCGGGCGTCGCGGAACGTGATCAAGGTCCGCCTCGACCCCAGCGAGATGGAGCAGATCATCGTCAACCTGGTGATCAACGCCTCCGACGCCATGAACGGCGAGGGCCGGGTCGACATCAGCGTCAAGGTCGACGCCCCCACCCCGGACCACCTGCGCACCTTCGACCTGCCGAGCGGTCCGCTGGCGGTGCTGTGCGTCTCGGACGACGGGCCGGGCATGACCCCGGAGGTCCTGGCCCGCTGCGTGGAGCCGTTCTTCACCACCAAGGACCGGGGCCGGGGTTCGGGCCTGGGGCTGGCCACGGTCTACGGTCTGGTCCGGGAGCGAGGCGGGCAGATGCACATCGACTCCACCCCGGGCCGGGGCACGCGCATCCGCATCTGGCTGCCGCTGGTGAAGGACGCCCCCCTGACCGGCACCGCCGACGACGACGAGCGCTGGCCCTCCGACAAGCGGGTCTCCGGACGGGTGCTGCTGGTGGAGGACGAGGACGACCTGCTGCGCATGGCGAGCGACGCCCTGACCTCCATCGGGCTGGAGGTGGCGTCCTTCCAGGCGGCCGAGGATGCCCTGGAGCGCCTGGCCGCCGGGGAGGTGTTCGACGCCCTGGTGACCGACGTGATCCTGCCGCAGATGTCCGGCGTGGACCTGGTCAAGGCGGCCCGCCAGATCCGGCCCGACCTGCCCGCCGTCTACATGACCGGCTACGCCGGGTCCCGGGCCATCCCGGCCGGCCAGGGCGACCCGGTCATACGCAAGCCCTACACCCCCGACTCCCTGCGACTGCGGGTTGCCGAGGTGGTGTCCGTGGGCCGGGTCCGCAACAGCCGGATCTGACCCGTCGGGATCAGGGCTCGAAGCGGTAGCCCACGCCCCGGACCGTGGTGATCCAGCGGGGCTTGGCCGGGTCCGGCTCGATCTTGTGACGGACCCGCCGGACGTGCTCGGTGACCGTGGCCTCGTCCTGCCACTCCGAGCGCGACGACCAGACGTGCTCGAGCAGCTGCCCCCGGCTGAACACCTGGCGGGGGGAGCGGGCCAGGAACGCCAGGAGATCGAACTCCTTGGCCGTCAACTCGATGACCCGGCCCTCGATGGTCACCTCACGGGTGTTCTCGTCGACTCGCAACCCGGACCGGCCGTCTCCCGCCGGGTCGGGATCGACCGGGGCCGAACCGGCCTCGCCACCGGGGCGGGAGCCGTCGGTCCGCCGTGGGCCGCTACGGCGCAGAACCGACTCGACCCGGGCCACCAGCTCCACCGGTGAGAACGGCTTGGCCAGGAAGTCGTCCGCCCCCAGCCGCAGGCCCAGCACCCGGTCCGCGGTGTCGCCCTTGCCGCTGATCATGATGACCGGGAGGTCCCCCATCTCGCGGATACGGGCCAGCACCATCCGGCCGTCCTCCACCCCGAGCGACACATCCAGGATCACCAGGTCGGTCGCGCCCCGCTCCACCTCGGCTATGGCGCTGCCGGCGTCGGACACCAGCGTCACCTGGTAGCCCTCGCCCTCGAGCACCAGCAGCAGCAGCGAGCGCAACTGCGGGTCGTCATCGACGACCAGGATCCGGACCTCTTTGTTCGCCATGTTCGGGAAAAAGATTACTAGCCCCGAGTTGGGAAACCGTTGATCGACCGGAGGGGGCCGGGTGTGGGGGCCGCCCCACACTCTGTGGCGTGCCCGCCGTCATCTTTCCCCCGCGACCCGCGAAACCGGAAGAGTCGCACTGATGGGACGGATCTTCGGTCGCGACGGGGACCGCGCCGGGGCCGACCGGTCCGGGGCGGAGGCGGCAGCGGGCGGGGTGGAAACCCTCACCCGGCCCGCCCAGCGGGACGGCTGGTCGAGCGACCCCTCCGCCGGTGCGGCCGGGGGGCCGGGGGGTGCGGCCGGGGGGCCGGGGGGTGCGGCCGGGGGGCCGGGGAGCCCGGGCGGGGGGCCGGGCGCCCCGGTGCCGCAGACCGCTTCGGGCAAGCTGCTCGGGGCGCTACTCGTCGAGCAGGGCCTGATCGACCAGGTCCAGCTGGAGACGGCCCTCGAAGCGGCCGCGGAGAGCGGGATGCGCCTGGGCGAGGCGCTCATCCGCTCCGGGCAGCTGAGCGAGCAGGCCCTCACCGAGGTCCTGGCCGGCCAGTTCGGCATCGGGGTCATCGACCTCAGCCGCTTCTCCCCCGACCCGGAGGTGGCCAACCTCCTTCCCGAGAAGCTGGCCCGCCAGCTCAACGCCCTGCCGCTCCGCCGGGTGGACGGGCTCATCGAGGTCATCGTCGGCGACCCCCAGCCGGGCATAGAGGCCAGGCTGAGGGAGGCCCTCGGATCGCCGGTGCAGGTGCTGGCGGTGCCGCCGTCAGCAGCCCGCCAGGCCATCGACCAGGCCTTCCGGGCCCTGTCCGAGGTGGACCGGATGGTGTCGGCGTTCACCGCCACCGAGGGCCCCCGCCAGGCCGGAGGAGCCGGCACCAAGGTGAAGGAGGAGGTGGTCACCGCCGACTCCCCGGTGGCAAAGGTGGTCACCATGGTCGTGACGCAGGGGCTGCGGGACCGGGCGTCGGACATCCACCTCGAGCCGAGCAACGACGCCATGCGGGTCCGTTACCGCATCGACGGCGCCCTGAAGGACGTCCTGCAACTGCCGATGGCGATGGCGGCGCCGCTGATCAGTCGGATCAAGATCCTGGCCGGCATGAACATCGTGGAGCGGCGCAAGGCCCAGGACGGCCAGTTCGCCACCGTCGTCGACGGCCGCGACATTGACGTGCGGGTCTCCACCATGGCCACCGTTTGGGGTGAGAAGTGCGTCATGCGGCTGCTCGACAAGAGCCGCTCGCTCATCCGGCTCGGCCAGCTGGGCATGCCCGAGGACACCCACCGGGAGTTCTCCAAGATGGTCCACTCCCCCTTCGGCATGGTCCTCTGCGCCGGGCCCACCGGCAGCGGCAAGACCACCACCCTCTACGCCACCATGACCGAGATCGACGAGCGGTCCCGCAACATCGTGACCATCGAGGACCCCGTCGAGTACGTGTTCCCGTCGATCAACCAGATCCAGACCAACGAGCAGGCCGGCATCACCTTCGCCGACGGCCTGCGGGCCATCCTCCGCCAGGACCCCGACGTGATCCTGGTCGGCGAGATCCGCGACCAGGAGACCGCCCGCATCGCCACCCAGGCGGCGCTCACCGGCCACTTTGTCATGTCCTCCCTGCACGCCACCGATTCGGTGGCCGCCCTGCACCGGTTCCTGGACATGGGGATCGAGGCCTTCCTCGTCTCGTCCTCCGTGCTCGGCATCGTCAGCCAGCGCCTGGTGCGCCGGGTGTGCCAGGCCTGCGCCGCCCCCTACCGGCCCACCGAGGAGGAGATGGCCTTCTACCTCGAGGGCGGGGGCCCGGAGAAGGACAGCTTCGTCCGGGGCACCGGCTGCAACTTCTGCTCGGGCACCGGCTACAAGGACCGCATCGGGGTCTACGAGTTCCTCCACATGACCCCGGAGATCCGCCGCCTGCTGGTCGGCTGGGCCACCCAGGACGAGCTGCGGCGGGTGGCCATCAACCAGGGCATGAGGACCCTCCGGACAGAAGGCCTGTCCCTGGTGGCCCAGGACGTCACCACCATCTCCGAAGTGATCCGCAGCATCTACGCCCTCTGAGCAACGAGAGGTATCAGGGCCATGCCCAAGTTCCAGTTCAGCGCCGCCGCCGTCGACGGCTCGGTCATCACCGGGGTCGAGAAGTCACCGGCCATCGGCGCAGTGCGCGACATCCTCGTCGAGCGCAACCTGCAGCCCATCTCCATCTCGGAGAAGAAGGGGATCCTGCAGTTCGAGATCACCAAGAAGACGGTCAAGAAGCGCGACCTCATGCACCTGTGCCGCCAGCTCGCCGTCTTCATCCGCTCGGGGGTCTCGGTCATCGAGGCCCTGCTGGTCCTCTCGGAGGAGGCGTCCGACAAGCTCCTGCGCCAGGCCCTCGGGGGCATGCGGGTCTCCCTCGAATCCGGAGCCCGCTTCTCCGAGGCCGCAGCCGAGCACGACGAGCTGTTCCCCGGCTACACCGTGGAGGTGCTGCGCTCCGCCGAGCTCACCGGCAACCTCGACGAGGTGCTCGACCAGCTCGGGGACTACCTCGACCGGGAGATCGAGACCGAGCACAAGGTCAAGAGCGCCCTGGCCTATCCCGCCATCGTCATGGTCCTGGCCGTGGTGGTCTCGGTGGTCCTGGTGGTCTACGTCCTGCCCAAGTTCAAGACGTTCTTCAAGTCCCTCAATGCCAAGCTGCCGCTGCCCACCCGGATGCTCCTGGCCTTCGCCAACTGGACCGGCAGGTGGGGGTACCTGGTTGCAGCGGCCGTGGTGCTTCTCCTCGTGGTCACCTTCATCGGCTTGCGGACCTCGGCGGGCAAGCAGCTGCGGGACCGTCTCGTCCTCCGCATCCCGGTGATCGGCGCCCTGGTCCACACCGCCATCGTCGAGCGCTTCTGCCGGCTGCTGGCCTCCATGACGACCGCCGGCGTGTCGCTCCCGGAGGCCGTAGCGGTGACCACGGCAGCCACCAACAACCTGGTGTTCCGCAAGAGCCTGACGCAGGCCAGAGGCGCCATGCTCAGAGGCGAGGGTCTCGCCGGCCCCCTGGCCGCCACCGGCCTCTTCCCCGGCGCGGCGAGGCAGATGTTCGCCGTCGGCGAGAGCACCGGCAACCTGGACGAGCAGCTCCACGCCGCGGCGAACTACCTGGACCGGGAGCTGGATTACAAGATCAAGCGCTTCACCACCCTCATCGAGCCCGCAAGCCGATGAAGGTG
>JAKAXN010000197.1 GCA_021816565.1 Actinomycetes bacterium | reverse complement strand
CGTAATCGACGGCGTCGCGCACCGTCTTCAGGTCCTCGAGGTCCTCGTCGTCGATCCGGAACCCGACCGTGCGGTCGGACAGCTCCTCCTCGAGGGCCTCGACCAGCTCGATGAGGGCCAGGGAGTCGGCCCCGAGGTCGTCGCCGAACGACGCCCCCTCGGAGATGCTCTCCGGGCCTATCTCGAGGATGTCGGCCAGGCATCCCCGGATCAACTCGAACACCTGCTCCCGATCCATGGGGTTCCTGGCGACGTGGGTCTCAGCGGGCATTCGGTCTCCTTCCCGATTTCTGACTCTACCGGACGGCCCGCCGCTCAGGCGGTGGTCCCGACGGCCGCCCGGAGCTGGTCGACCAGCCCCTCGGTGACCGCCTGGTGGGCCACTCCGACGGCGTTGACTACGGCCCGGGCCGACGACGACCCGTGGCTGATGATGCAGACCCCGTCCACGCCGAGCAGGACCGCTCCGCCGTAGGTTTCGGGGTCGAGCTCGGCGGCGAGCGGCAGGAGCTGGCCGAGGACGGCGTCCGAGGCGTCTCCGGGCACTTCCGGCGAGCGCAGAGCCTCCAGCACCGCGTTGAAGGCGAACTTCATGGAGCCCTCGAGGGTCTTCAGCACCACGTTGCCGGTGAAACCGTCGGTGACCACGACGTCGGCGGCGTCGGACATCACGTCCCGGCCCTCCACGTTGCCGATGAAGTCGACCGACGGCCCGGCTTCCCCGGCGGCCAGCAGGGCGTGGGCCTCCTTGGCCAGCGGGTTGCCCTTGCCGGGCTCCTCCCCGATCGAGAGCAGCCCGACCCGGGGTTTCTCCACCCCGAAGCGCAGGCGGGACAGCACCGAGCCCATCTGGGCGAACTGCACCAGCCAGGCGGCGGAGCACTCGGCGTTGGCCCCGGCATCGAGGAGGATGGTCGGATCCCCACCCGGGACCGGGATGACGGTGGCGATGGCCGGGCGGGCCACCCCCTTGATGCGCCCCATGCGGAACAGGGCGCTGGCCATGGTGGCTCCCGTGTTGCCGGCGCTCACCATGGCGCTGGCCCGGCCGTCGCGCACCGCCTCGGCGGCGCGCACGAGCGAGGAGTCCTTCTTGGTCCGCACCGAGCGGGCCGGGTCCTCGTGCATCTCGATGACCTCAGACGCGGCCAGCACCGGCAGCCCGCCGGTGTCGCCCAGGCGGGCGGGGTCGCCCACGAGGAGCACCGAGTGGCCGGCCTCGGCGGCCGCGATGGCCCCGGCCACGATCTCGCCGGGAGCCCGGTCGCCGCCCATGGCGTCGACGGCCACCGGCAGCGCCGCGGCCGCCCTCTTGTCCTCAGCAGCCGGCCCGGTGGCCGACCCTCGGTCAGCCAACGTCGATGGCCTGGCGTCCCTTGTACCAGCCGCAGTTCGGGCAGACCACGTGCGGCAGCTTGGCGTTGTGGCACTGGGGGCAGATACTGCGGGCCGGCACGGTCAGCGACCACGCACTGGCCCGGCGGCTCCGGCTCTTCGCCTTGGAAGTCTTCTTCTTGGGGACAGCCATCTGCAGGGACCTTCTCTGTGGTATCGACCTGGCCGGCGACGAGTTCCGGTACAGGGGAGGGACTGACCACCCGGGCGGGGTCCGGGCGCCGGTGTACGGGCGGGCCGGACGGGCCGCGCCGAGCGGCCGGGACAGTTTAGGCGCTCCGGGACCTCTAGGTGGAAGCGCCCGGATCGGGGCCGGGTCGATCCTCGCGCAGCGTGTCCAGCACGGCCCAGCGCGGATCGCCCCCGGGGGCCGGGCAGGAGCAGGGCCCGTCGTTGAGATCGGCACCGCAGGTGGGGCACAGCCCGGCGCAGTCCGGCCGGCACAGCGGGGCTATCGGCAGCTCCAGCAGCACGGCGTCGCGCACCAGCGGGCGCAGGTCGAGCAGCTCTCCCGACAGGGGGTAGGTGTCCTCGTCCTCGTCGGGCGGCTCGCCCGGGGGGCGGGGCCGGTACATCTCCCGGACGTGGGTGGTGAGACGGCCACCCACCGGCTTCAGGCACCGCCGGCACTCCCCCGACCAGGGGGCGGTGATGTCGGCGCTGACCTCGATGCCGCCGTCGACGGAGTCGAGGACGACGTCGGCCTCGACGGTGGAGTCACCGTCGACGACGCTGTCGGCGACCCTCAGCTCGCCGATCCGCCCGCTGCGCTCCTCCTCCCGGCGGTTGCCGGGCGCCCGCTTCAGCGTGGTGATGGGCACCAGCCACGGGTTGGTGGTCATCGCCGCGCTCCCCCCGGCCCCGGCTCGGCGCCGCGCCGGGCGCCGGGCCTCCGGTCCGGGCCGGTCACACCCGGTCCTGGTCGAAGAACCCTTCCTCGGCGAGGGAGGAGTCCTCCGGCTCCACACCGGCCACGCGGTGATCGGGGCCGTCATCGATCGGCGGCGGGGTGACCGACAGCTTCTCGCGCCCGGCCGCGACGGTCTTGATCGTGCGGTCGAGCACGACCTCGAACGCCGCCAGCTTCTGGTCGCAGTAGTCCTCCGCCTCCAGGCGCAGGCGGCGGGCCTCGTCCCGGGCCTCCTCCACGATCCGGCGGGCCGCCACCTGGGCCTCCCGGACGATCTCGGTGCGCTGCACCATGCGCTCGGCCTGCAGCCGGGCGGCCTGCACCAGGTCGTCGCCCTCGCGCTGCATCTTGGCCAGGAACTCGTCGCGCTCCTTGAGCATCCAGCGGGCCTGGCGGGTCTCGGCCGGCAGGCGCTGGGTGGCCTCCTCGAGCAGCTCCAGGACCTCGTCCTTGTTGTCCAGCTTGACCGACGACGACAGCGGCAGGGCCCTGGTCCCGTCGATTATCTCGATGACCCGGCGGATCAGGCTCTCGCTGTCGGCCGGTACGAAGGGTTCGCCGTCGACGCTCATGCCTGAGGACCGTCCACGAACTTCTCCTTCAACTTGACCAGTACCGGGGCCGGCACGGTCGAACCGATGCGGTCGGCGCCGCCGAAGCGGGCGAAGTCGCGGACGTACTTGGAGGCGATGAAGGAGTACTCCGAGGAGCACGGGATGAAGAGGGTCTCGATCCCGGCCACTTTCTTGTTCATCTGGGCCTGCTGCAGCTCCGCCTCGGCGTCGGAAGCGACCCGCAGCCCCTTCACGATGACATCGGCGCCGACCTCGCGGGCCAGGTCGACCACCAGGCTCGAGAACGACGACAGCGAGACGTTGGGCAGGTGGGCCACCGAGTCGCCGATCATCTGCAGCCGCTCGTCGAGATCGAACAGGGGCTCGCCCTTCTGGGTGTTGCGCATGGGCGCGACCACCACGTGATCGAACATCCGCGAGGCGGCCTCGACCACCTCGAGATGGCCGTTGTGGAACGGATCGAACGATCCCGGGAAAAGCGCTGTTCTCAAATGTCACCTTCTTCGGCGCGCGGGACCGGCACGGGGACGACTGGCTGGGCGATGGACACCACGGTACCGCCGTACTTCTTCACCTTCACAGTCTCCCACCCCGGCCCCGGGTCCCACGGGTTGCCGGTCTCGGCCACCACCAGGCCGGCCCGGCGCACCAGGAGGGCCATGAGCTCCGGCCAGCGGTCGTAGGCGTAAGGCGGATCGGCCAGGGCCACGTCGAAAGGAGGGGCGTCGGCCAGGTAGCGCAGGACATCGGAGCGCACGACGGTGGCCCGGGCCCGGTCCTCGCCGAGGACCTCCAGGTTCTGCCCCATGACCGCCACCGCCTCGGCGCTGGCGTCCACGAGGACCACCCGGGAGGCTCCCCGGCTGAGGCTCTCTATCCCCATGGCCCCGCTGCCGGCGAACAGATCCACGACCGTGGCCCCCTCGATGCAGTCCAAGCTGGTGAGCATGGAGAACACCGCCTCCCTCACCCGGTCGCTGGTCGGCCGGGTGGAACCCCGCTGCGGGGCCCGCAGGGTCCTGCCGCGCGCCGTCCCACCCACCACTCTCACCGCTGCAAAGCTATCGGCGTGACACCCGAGCGGACCATCACCTGCATCGACTGCGGAGGGGTGGCGCACCTTCTGACCACCTGGCCCTCCGACGACCCGCCTCAGCCGGGCGACATCATGTCCTACCGGTGCTCGGAATGCCTGGACCGCTGGGACCTGGTGCTGCCCGAGGAGGAGCCCGGCGGCTGACGGCCCACCGGCGTCACCGGCTCAGCTCTTGAACAGGAAGTCCCGGTCCTCCTCGTCGAGCAGCAGGCTGATCTCCTCGGCCAGGTCCCGGTGCCTGTCGAGGGTGGGATCGGCGTCGACCAGGGCGAAGGCCACCCGGCGGGCCACCGACACCAGCTCCTTGTCCCTTCGCAGCGAGGCCAGCTTCAAGTCGGTGGCGCCCTTCTGGCGGGTGCCGAGGATGGTGCCCTCGCCGCGCAGCTCCAGGTCCACCTCCGCCAGCTCGAAGCCGTCCGTGGTGCGCTCCAGCGCCCCCAGACGCTCCTCGGAGTCGGGGCTGTTGCCGGCGCCGAGCAGGAAGCACCACGACCGGTGGGCGCCCCGGCCGACCCGGCCGCGCAGCTGGTGCAGCTGGGCTATCCCGAAACGGTCGGCGTCCTCGATGACCATCACGGTGGCGTTGGGCACGTCGACGCCGACCTCGATGACGGTGGTCGAGACCAGGACATCGAGCTCCCGCCGGCGGAAGGCGTCCATCACCGCCTCCTTCTCCCGGGCCGCCATCTGACCGTGCAGGAGCCCCAGGCGCAGGCCGGCCAGCTCCTCGGCGGCCAGCCGCTCGTACTCCTCGGAGGCGGAGCGGGCCTGGACCTTCTCCGACTCGTCGATCAGCGGGCACACCACGTACGCCTGGCGGCCGGCGGCCACCTCCGAGAGCACCGTGGCCCACACCGCCGCCTCCTCCACCGGACCCCGGGCCCAGCTGGTCACGATCGGCGTCCGGCCCGGCGGCAGCTCGTCCAGCACGGTGGTGTCGAGGTCGCCGTAGACGGTCATGGCCGCGGTGCGGGGTATGGGGGTGGCGGTCATGACCAGCACGTCGGGGACCACCTGGCCGGGGCCCTTCTCCCTCAGGGTGGCCCGCTGCTCGACGCCGAAGCGGTGCTGCTCGTCGATCACCACGCAGCCGAGGGAGCGGAACGACACCGACTCGGTGAGCAGGGCGTGGGTGCCGATCAGGATGTCGATGGACCCGTCGGCCAGCCGGGCCTGCAGCCTGGACCTCTCCGCCCCGGTGGTGCGGTTCGTGAGCAGCGCCACCTCGAGCGGCCGGTCGGCGAAGAGGGTGGCGTCGCTCGGAACGCTCAGGCCGGCCAGCAGCCGGGAGATCCCCGCGTGGTGCTGCTCGGCCAGCACCTCCGTGGGGGCCATCAGCGCCCCCTGGTGGCCCCCCTGCACGGCGATGAGGAGGGCCGCCACCGCCACCAGCGTCTTGCCGGAGCCCACGTCGCCCTGCAGCAGCCGGTGCATGGGGTGGGGCCCGGCCATGTCGGCGCCGATCTCGGCGATGGCCCGCTCCTGGGCCCCGGTGAGGGCGAAGGGAAGGCTGGCGCGGAATCGCTCGATCAGCTCCCCTCCCACCACGTGGCGCAGGCCCACGGCGTCGCGCTCCACCGCCCGCTTGCGCATCACCAGCACCAGCTGGAGGCGCAGCAGCTCGTCGAAGGCCAGCCGGTGGCGGGCCTTCTGGGCTGCGCCCATCGACTCCGGCTCGTGTATCTGCTGCATCGACCAGTCCCGGCCGGCCAGCTCGAGCTCGTCGCGGAAGACCGGGTCCAGCGGGTCGGTGAGGCCCTGGATGCGCCGCAGCGCCTCCCCCTCCCAGTCGGCGATCTGCCAGGTCATCAACCCGGCCTTCTCCGACTGGGGGTACACCGGCACGATCCGGCCGGTGCGGTCTCCCACCAGGTCCACCACCGGGTTGGTCATCTGCTGTCGTCCCCGGTAGCGCTCCACCTTGCCGAAGACGATGACCTGCATCCCCTCCTGCAGCTGCCGGGCCCGCCAGGCCTGGTTGAAGAACGTCACCCGCAGGTAGCTGGTGCCGTCGAAGAGGTCCACCTCCACCAGCGAGCGACCCTGGCGGGTCCTGCGGGCCGTGACCTTGCGGACCGTGGCCAGCACCATCGCCTGGTCCCCCTCCACCAGGTCGGCGATGGCGGCCTGGTTGGTCCGGTCTATGTACCGGCGGGGGTAGAAGGTGACCAGGTCGAGCACCGTGCGGATACCCATCTCGGCCAGCGCGTCGCGGTGCTTGGGCCCGACCCCCTTCAGGCGCTCGACGTCGATGTCAGCCAGTTCCGGCAGGGACTTCATCGCCGTCCACGGTATTGCCGGCCGGTGTCGGCCACGCGCCGACACCGCAGGCCCGCCGTCGCGGCTACTCGATGCTGAAGAGGTACGGGTAGAGGGGCTGTCCGCCGTGGTGGATCTCGGTGGCCACGTCCTCGTGGTGCTCCGACATCCACTCGGTGATCCGCCGGGTGTCGGCGGCGGTGGACCCCTCACCGGCGATGACGGTGACGATCTCGTGGTGCTCCCGGGAGATCAGCACGTCCAGCAGCCCGGTGGCCGCCCCGGCCAGATCCGGGCTCACCACCTCGATGCGGTCCCGGGAGATGCCGAGGAAATCACCCTCGGCTATCGGGCCGGCGTCGCAGCTGCTCGGCCGCACCGCCCGGGTCACCTCCCCCGCCACCACCCGGGACGCCGACTCGGCCATCAGCTCGGCGTTCGAGCCGGCGTCGCCCTCGGGGTCGTACTCGAGAAGGGCGGCGAAGCCCTCCTGGATCCCCTTGGTCGGGATCACCCGCACCGGTTTGGAGGCCTGGCGGGCGGCCTGCTCGGCCACCGGGATGATGTTCTTGTTGTTGGGCAGGATGACGACCTCGTCGCTGCGGGCCTTCTCGACGGCGTCGAGAAGGTCAGCGGTCGACGGGTTCATGGACTGCCCCCCGCTGACCACGTGGTGCACCCCGAGCGAGCGGAAGATCCGCCGGATCCCCTCGCCGGTGCACACGGCCACCACCGAGCAGCGGACCGGCTCCTCCGGACCCTCGCCCTCCGCCTCGGTGCCCGCCGCGGCGCGCACCCACTTCTCCTCCTCGACCTGCTCGAACAGGTCGGTGACCCGGATCTCCCGGGGGCGGCCGGCTTCCAGGGCCGCCTCGATGGCCGGACCGATGTCGTCGGTGTGGATGTGGCAGTTCCACAGACCATCGCCTCCCACCACCACGATGGAGTCGCCGATGCCGGCCCACACCTCCCGGAAGGCGGGGATCAGCTCGTCGGAGGCCTCGAGCAGGTACATCACCTCGTAGCGCAGGCCGCCCGGGCCGGACTCCCCGGCACCGTGGCCGGTCAGATCAGCCCCCGGCTGGTCCATCCCGGCGCCCTCGGCCCCGGCCGGCGGCTCGGGCAGCGGGCGCCCGGCGGCCACGTGCAGGAAGGCGTCGAGGAGCAGCATCAGCCCCGTCCCCCCCGAGTCGACCACCCCGGCGGCCCGCAGCACCGGCAGCATGTCCGGGGTGCGGGCCAGCGCATCTCCCGCCGAGGCGTGCGCCGCCTCGAGGATCTCCACCAGTCCGGCCCCCGGATCGGCGCCGCCGGCGCCCTCCGCGGCAGCCCGCACGACCGTCAGGATGGTGCCCTCCACCGGGTTCTGCACCGCCGCGTAGGCCCCGTCGGCGGCCCGGCGCAGTCCCTCGACCATCACGGCCGCCTCGATGCCGTCGAGGCCCTTCACCGAGTCGGCCAGGCCCCGCAGGATCTGCGAGAGGATGACCCCGGAGTTGCCGCGGGCCCCCATCAGGGACCCGTAGCTGATGGCTGCGGACACCACTTCCATGTCGTGATCCGTGGCGTCGGGACTGTTGCGCCGCTCGATCTCCTGCACGACCGACTCGGCGGTGAGCGCCATGTTCGTACCGGTGTCCCCGTCGGGCACCGGGTAGACGTTGAGACGGTTGATGTACGCCTGGTGAGACCGGAGCGCGTCACGGAAGGCCACGATCACCGCGACCAGATCGGTCGCGGCCAGGCGCTGCTGCGTCTCCATGCCCGGGGATGCTAACCTGGACCGCCGGTCCGGGAGGTAGTCCCCGGTCCTCCCCGGTCCCGGGCGCACAGGCCCCGGCTTCTGACAGACGAGGTGCGTGGTTACCGATGGCAGCAGTTTGTGAAGTGTGCGG
>JAKAXN010000196.1 GCA_021816565.1 Actinomycetes bacterium | reverse complement strand
GCATCACCTGACCGTTGACCTCGCAGCCGATGGCCAGGTCGTCGGGGTCGTCGAACTCGTCGGGGCTGACCAGCACCGGGCCGGTCGGGGCGAAACCGGGATAGGACTTGGCCAGGCTGTACTGCGGCGCCGGCCCGCTGCGCTGCAGGGCCCGCTCGGAGATGTCCTGGCCCACCGTGAGGCCGGCCACGTGGGACCACGCCTCGGCCGGGTCCACCCGCCGGGCCGCCCGGGAGATCACCGCCACCAGCTCGCACTCCCAGTCCACCCTGCCCTCCGGTAGCACCACCTCGGTGACCGGCCCGCTGAACGAGCTGACGAACTTGGTGAAGAACAGCGGGTCCTCCGGGGGTTTGAACCCCGACTCGGCGGCGTGGTCGACGTAGTTGAGGGCCACCGCGAACACCTGGCGCGGGGCCGGCGACGGCGGGCCGGCCAGGGACGCGGAGAACGGCTCGGCGGCCACCGGGCCCGTCCCTTTCCCCCCGTCGGGATCGGCGGCCCACGAGCGGAACTCGGACCACCGGTTGTATATCCCCGGCAGGTCGGGGCCGAACCGGCCGGCGCTCGCGGCTTCGACGTCCAGCGCGCTGCTCTCCGCCACGATCAGCTTGGCCCGTCCGCCCACATTGGCTATCCGCATACCGGCACCGTACCGGAGAGGTCAGTGGGCGACGAGGGTGATGGCGTGCAGCACCAGGCCGGCGGCGGCCCCGACCACCGTCCCGTTGATGCGGATGTACTGCAGATCGGGGCCGAGCAGCAGTTCGAGCCGGGCCGCCGTGTCGGCGGCGTCCCACCGGGCGATGGTCCCGGTGACCAGGCCCACCAGCTCCTCGTCGAAGTTGGTGAGCAGCGTCCGGATCAATGCCTCGGCGGCCCGTTCGGTGGCCTCCGACAGCTCGGTGTCGCGGCTCAGCCGCTGACCGATCCGGCAGATCACCTCGGCCAGCCTTCGGCGAAGCTCCGACTCGGGATCCAGGGACTGGCGCTGCAGCTCCGACTTGGCGTCGCTCCAAAGCGCGGCGGCCAGTTCCCGCACCGTCGGCTGGGCCAGGAACTCGGCCTTGATCTCCTCGCCCCGGCGGGCCAGTTCGGGGTCGTGCTGCATGCGCAGGGCCAGCTTCTCCAACCCCTCGCCCAGTTGCCGGCGGATGGGGTGGAAGCGGTCGGCCGCCATGTCGTTGACCACCGTCTCGCTGCGGTCCAGGAGCCTCGACACCATCCTGGTGCTGACCGACCCCGGCAGCCACCACGGGGACTGGATGCCGAGCCGACGGTGCATGTCGGCCCCGTGCAGCCGGATGTAGCGGGCCAAACCCTCCAGGGCGGCGTCGAGGACCGGTTCGTGGCGGCCGTCCCGGGTGAGGTGCCCGAGGGTCCGGCCGGCCACGGGCGACAGCGCCACCTGATCGAGCCTCTGGCGGACCAGGGCGTCGAGCACCTCGTGCACGTCGGCGTCGCGCAGCAGGTCGGCCGCCTCGGCCATGGCCTCGGCCACCCGCCCGGCCAGTTCGCCGGCGTGGCGCTCGTTGGCCAGCCAGGCCGCGGCGCGCGACAGGGCCCCGGCCGAGTGCAGCCGGGCGATCACCACCTCGGGGGTCAGGAAGCTCTCCTGCACGAAGCTGCCGAGGGTCTCGGCGAAGCGGTCCTTGCGCTCCACCACGATGGCGGTGTGGGGGATGGGCAGGCCCAGCGGGCGGCGGAACAGGGCGGTGACCGCGAACCAGTCGGCCAGGCCGCCCACCATCGAGGCCACCGCCGCGGCCTGCACCCACGACAGCCACGACGCCCGGCCGATGAAGGCGGTGGACAGGGCGAACGCCACGGTGACCGCGACGAGCAGCCCGGTCGCCCGGCGCCGGGTCACGACGAGCATCCGGGCCCGGCGCTGTTCGGCGGCGCTGAGCGGCCGTGGCGTCTGGGCCATCGGTGACACGCTACCCATCCCGGCCGGCGATCCCGCTGACGGCCCCCGCCGGGGCGTAACGTCTGCGCATGGGACGCTTGGAAGGCACGAGGGCAGTCATCACCGGGGCGGCCAGCGGGATAGGTGAGGGCATCGCCACCCGTTTCGCCGAGGAGGGGGCCCGGGTCGTGGTGGCCGACCTCGACGAGGCGGCCGGTGAGCGGGTGGCCAAGGCGGTGGACGGCCTGTTCGTGGCCTGTGACGTGACCCGCGAGGCCGACCTGGAAGCGGCCGTGGACGCCGCGGTGTCCGGTTTCGGCGGCCTGGACTGCTTCGTCGGCAACGCCGGCTCCGGTGGGGTGACCGGCCCCATCACCGACCTCGACGAGGCCGGCTTCGACCGCACGGTGGCGGTGCTCCTCAAGGGGGTGGCGTTCGGCATGAAGCACGCCTGCCGGGCCATGCAGGCCTCGGGGGGCGGCTCGATCATTTCAACCTCGTCGGTGGCCGGCCTGATGGGGGGTATGGGCCCGCACGTCTACTCGGCGTGCAAGGCCGGCGTCATCGGCATCACCCGCTCGGTGGCGCTCGAGCAGGGGCCGTTCGGCATCCGGGTCAACTGCATCAACCCCGGTGGCGTCGCCACGCCCATATTCGCCAAGGGCCTGGGGGTGGCCGATGACCCCACCGCTGCGGAGCAGGTCATGGACCTGGTTTCTTCGAGCGTCTCGTCGATCACGCCGCTGGGCCGTATCGGCACTCCTGCTGACATAGCGGGGGCGGCGGTGTGGCTGGCATCCGGTGACTCGGCCTACGTCACCGGCCAGACCATCGTGGTCGACGGCGGGCTGGTGGCGGCCAAGCGCCTGGCCGAGTTCCCCGAGCCGGCCACGGCCCGGGCGGGGGAGCGGGGCTGATGCAGCACCGGGTCATTGACGCGCGAGGCTGCCGGATCCACCTGGTGGAGGAGGGCGAGGGCCCGCTGGTGCTGATGGTGCACGGGTTCCCCGAGAGCTGGTACTCGTGGCGCCACCAGATCCCGGCGGTGGCCGGGGCCGGGTTCCGGGCTGTGGCCATCGACGTGCGCGGCTACGGCCGGTCGTCGGCGCCGCTGGCCGTGGATGAGTACTCGATGCTGCGCCACGTGAGCGACAACCTGGGCGTGGTCGAGGAGCTCGGCGCGGTCGCCGCAGTGATCGTCGGCCACGACTGGGGTTCGCCCATCGCCGCCACCTCGGCGCTCCTGCGCCCCGACGTGTTCCACGCCGTGGCCCTCCTGTCGGTGCCGTACAGCCCCCCCGGCGGGAGGCGGCCCACCGACGTGTTCGCCGGCCTGGCCGGCCCCGACGGGCAGGAGGAGTTCTACATCTCCTACTTCCAGGAGCCCGGCCGGGCCGAGGCCGAGGCCGAGCTGGACGTGCGGTCGTGGCTGCGGGGGTTCTACGTGGCCGCCTCGGGCGACGCCCCGCCGGTCCCGGGCGGGGGGACCATGGCCACCGTGCGGCGGGGCCAGATGATGCGCGACCGCTTCCCGGTGGTCGATCAGCTGCCCGCCTGGATGGGCGAGGAGGACCTGGGCTTCTACGTGGCCGAGTTCGAGCGCACCGGCTTCAGGGGCGGCCTCAACCGGTACCGCAACGTCGACCGCGACTGGCTGGACCTGCAGCCCTGGCGTAACCGGCCCATAGAGGTCCCGTCCCTGTTCATCGCCGGGGAGAAGGACGGTCCGGCCATCTGGGGGGCCAGGGCCATCGAGCGGCACCGGTACACCCTGCCCGGCCTGCGGGGCAGCCACATGCTCCCCGGTTGCGGTCACTGGGTCCAGCAGGAGCGGGCCGACGAGGTGAGCGCCATACTGGTGGACTGGCTCAAAGGTCTCGACCTGGGCTGAGGGGGGAAAAGGGGCGGGCCTTTACCCCTAGCATGGTCCCATGGGCCGTAAAGCCGGTGTGGCGGCCGAGGACACCAGAGCGGCGCTCCTGAGCGCCGCCGCGAGGGCCTTCTCCCGGCGCGGCTACGACGGGGCGAGCATCTCGGAGATAGCGTCCGACGCCGGCCTGACCAGCGGGGCCATCTACGCCCACTTCGCCTCCAAGGCCGAGCTGTTCGTGGCCACCCTGCGGGCCTACGGGGAGAGGGACCTGGACCAGGTCCTGGGCCGGCCCCCGGCCGAGCTCCTGGAGGCGGTGACGTCGCTCGGCTCGAGCTTCGACCACCCCGAGCCCACCGAGGCATCCCTCCTGGTCTCGGCCATCATCGCGGCCCGCAACGACCGGCAGGTGGCCGCGCTGATCGCCGATCTGCTGGCCGACCGGGAGGACAATTTCGTCGCCCTGGTGGAGAAGGGCCAGGCCGCCGGGGTCATCACCGGCGACGTGTCGGCCGCCGCCCTCAGCCGCCTGTCGCTGATCATCACCATGGGTTCTCTGGTCGTGGGGGCCATGGAACTGCAGCCCGTGGACCACGGGGACTGGGCGGCGGTGATCGACCGCGTCGTCCGGGCCTTCGGGTCATGACCGGGGGCGGCCACCGGTCCGCCGCGCCGCCCGACGCCCTGTACGAGACGGCCCACCGCCGGGCCGCCCGGCGGGCCCTGGGCCTGACCGTCATCAGCCTGGCCGCCGGGGTGGCCGCCATCTTCTCGGTGGTGTCCGGCTCGGGCGGCCTGTCGACGGAGATCATCGCCGGGCCGCCCGGGCCGGCACCCGGGCCGGCGGTCGAGGGCTGCACCGCCGCCGATCTGGCCAAGCCGGCCCTGTTGACGATGCCCGCACCGCAGGTGGTGACGTCCCCGGTGACCATCCGTCCTGGTCCCGACGTCGAGCGGCTGACCCCGCCCGACGCCGCCCCCGCGGTGAGCGCGTCGCGGGCGTGGTCGGTCATGGAGCGGGAGCGGAAGGCGACGCCGACCACGGCCGGCTTCGCGCAGGTGCTCCTCGGCGACCTCTACGCCGCCACCCCGGCGCTGGTCGTACCGGACCGGCCGGCCCGGCCGGTGTACACCCACACGCTGGTGTGGGCCATCTACGGCCGCCACCAGCCGGAGCCTCCCTCGAGCCGCTCCGCCGCCCCGTGCTACTTCGAGTCCACGGTGTTCTACGTCGACGCCATCACCGGCCGGCCGCTCGTCGCCGAGGTGTTCCCGCCCGCCGCCGCGACCGCCACTGCGGTCTGAGCGGAGCTAGAGCCGGCGGCGCACTGCCCACAGATCCGGGAACACCGGGGTGAAGAGCGTCCCCTGCAGGTAGCCCGCCCCCGAGGACCCTCCGGTGCCGGTCTTGTCCCCGATGGTCCGCTGCACCATCTTCACGTGACGGTACCGCCACTCCTGCAGGCCCTCGTCGAGGTCGACGAGCCGCTCGGCCAGCTGGGCCTCCGGCCCGTCGTCGGCGTAGACCGAGACCAGGACGTCCTGGACGGCGGCCGACCCCTGGTAGGCGGCGGTCAGGTCCCGCTCGAGCAGGCCGCCCGGCACGGGGTATCCCCGGCCGGCCAGGAAGCGGCAGTAGCGGTCGAACACCGGCGGTTCGGCCATGCGCGCCTCGATGTCCGCCCGCTCGGCCGTGCCGGCCGGGTAGGGGGCCAGCATGGACGCCGCCCGCCGCCCCAGCACCGCCTCGATCTGGCGGAACTGGGCCGACTGGAACCCGCTGGCTGCCTCCAGCCGGTCCCGGAAGCCGGTGAACTGGCGGGGCGTCATGGTCTCCAGCACGTCGACCTGCGCCACCGCCACCTTCAAGATGGTGAGGATGCGCCGCAGGGTGTCGAGGCCGCGGGTGGCGTCGCCGGCCGCCAGGTGCTCGCCGAGGCGAGCCAGCTCGTGGAGCACCTGCTTGAACCACAGCTCGTACACCTGGTGGATGACGATGAAGAGCAGCTCGTCGGGTTCGTCGCTGCGCGGCCTCTGGGCCGACAGGACCTCGTCCAGGGCCAGGTAGCTGGAGTAGGTGACGGCCTCCACGCCCTCACCGTAGCGACCGGCGGACCGGCCGGCGGGTCTGCCGGTCGGCCCGGGCTCCGGTCAGGCCCGGTGGGCCAGGATGAGAAGGAGGGCCAGCCCGAAGGCCCACAGCACGGCCAGCTGGCTGGTCGCCGCCAGCGCCGCGTCGAGGAGGCCCTGGTCCCGGGCCGCGGCCTTGCGCGACGACGCCGGGGCCGAGAGGTTCGGGGGGATGTCGGTCGGGGGAGGGGGAATGGCCACTGTGATTACCGATGCTGCCTGGACGGTGGAAGGGTCTCTCTTCTTTCGGCCCGGTGGCAGCCGGTTTGAGTGATTCCGGGCCGGACTCCGCCCATTCCGGAAGGCCCGGTTCGTAAGGTTTGTGCTGACCGGTCCTCAGTCGAAGATCGGGCCCCTGGTACGGGACCGCTTCAGCTCGTAGAACCCGTCGGTGGCGGCCACCAGGTTGACCCCGTCCCACAGCTTCCCGGCCGCCTCACCCTTGGGCGCCGGGGTGACGACCGGGCCGAAGAAGGCCACGCCGTTGACGTGGATGACCGGGGTGCCCACGTCGTAGCCGACCGGGTCCATACCCTCGTGATGGGACTTGCGCAGCTGCTCGTCGAAGTCGGTGCTGTCCGCCGCCGCGGCCAGATCCACGGGCAGCCCGGCCTCCTCCAGGGCCTCGGCGATGAGCTCGGGGTCCTGGCGCTTCTGCAGGTGGATGCGGTTCCCCATGGCCGTGTACAGGGGCAGGAGCACCTCGTCGCCGTGCTGCTCGGCCGCAGCGATGCACACCCGCACCGGGCCCCACGCCTTGGTCATCAGCTCCCGGTACTCCTCGGGCAGGTCCCGACCTTCGTTGAGCACCGCCAGCGACATCACGTGCCACCTGGTGCGCACGGGACGGACCTTCTCCACCTCCAGCATCCAGCGGGAGGTCATCCAGGCCCACGGGCACAGGGGATCGAACCAGAAATCGGCGAATTGGCTGTCGGAGCTCATCCCCGAAATGTACCGGTGCTGCAGCCGGTTCCGATCCGGGTAGCTTCACCTCGTGAGATACCGCCATCTGGGGACCACCGGTGTGAAGGTCAGCGAGCTGTGCCTCGGCGCCATGATGTTCGGAGCCTGGGGAAACCCCGACCACGACGACTCCGTCCGGATCATCCACTCCGCGCTCGACGCCGGGGTCAACTTCATCGACACCGCCGACGTCTACTCCGCCGGGGAGTCCGAGGAGATCGTCGCCAAGGCCCTGCACGGTCGCCGGGACCGGGTGGTGCTGGCCACCAAGGTCCACGGCCAGATGGGCGACGACCCCAACATGGCCGGCAACTCCCGGCGCTGGATCATCGAGGAGTGCGAGAACAGCCTGCGCCGGCTCCGGACCGACCACATCGACCTCTACCAGATACACCGACCCGATCCGCACATCGACATGGACGAGACCCTCGGGGCCCTCACCGACCTGGTCCGCCAGGGCAAGGTCCGCTACCTCGGCTCGTCCACCTTCCCGCCTTCGCAGATCGTCGAGGCCCAGTGGGTCGCCGAGCGGCGCCAGCGGGAGCGCTTCGTCTGCGAGCAGCCGCCGTACTCGATGCTGGTCCGGGGGGTGGAGGCCGAGGTCCTGCCCGTGTGCCAGAAGTACGGCATGGGCGTGATCCCCTGGAGCCCGCTGGCCGGCGGGTGGCTGTCCGGGAAGTGGCGCAAGGGAGCCGACGGTCTGACCAGCCGGCGGGCCCAGCGGGTCCCCGGCCGCTACGACCTGTCCGACCCGGCCAACCAGGCCAAGCTCGAAGCGGCCGATGCCCTGGGCCGGCTGGCCGAGGAGGCCGGCATGACCCTCATACACATGGCCCTGGCGTTCGTGCTGCGTCACCCGGCGGTGACGTCGGCCATCATCGGCCCCCGTACCGCCGATCACCTCGAGAGCCAGCTCGGGGCGCCCGATGTGCGTCTCGAGCCGGCGGTACTCGACCGCATCGACGAGATCGTCAAGCCCGGGACCAACTTCGCCCGGGCCGACGCCGGCTACGAGCCGCCGTCGCTCACCTCCGCCGCCCTCCGGCGCCGGGCCGGGTGAGGGCGCTCCGGCTGCCGGCCGCGCTGCGGCTGGTGGCGACGGGCCTGGTGGCGGCTGCGGTCATGGCCGGCCGCGGGGGCGCCGCCCCGGCGTCCGCCCGCCCAGCGGGGACATCCCGGCGCCGGGTGAGCGGGGCGGCCGCCACCTCGACGACGGCCAGCACCTCCACCACCACGGTTCCGCCCACCACGACCACCACCGTG
>JAKAXN010000195.1 GCA_021816565.1 Actinomycetes bacterium | reverse complement strand
GGCCCGGTTGAACGCCCGGCACCAGACCGCCCTGATGATGCGCGAGGAAGAGGGGCTGGCCTACGAGGAGATAGCCGCCCGGACCGGCGTGAGCACCGCCACCGTGGAGTCCCTGCTGTGGCGGGCCCGCCAGGCGTTCCGCCGGGAGTTCACCGTACTGTCGGCCGGACAGGCCTGCCTGGCCATCCTGGCCGTGCCCGCGGCGCTGACCGGTCGGTTCCGGTCTCTCCTGCAGGCGGTGACATCCCGCTTCCATTCGCGGATGAGCCTGGCGGGGTTCCTCTCGTACTCCTCGGACGCCGCTGGCTACCACAGCGCCGCTCTCACGACCGCGGGGGTGGCCGTCGCCACCGTCGTCGCGGCTGCGGTCGGCATCGGCGCGGCCGGTCCGAGCGCCCCGGCTCCGCCTCCCGTGACCGTGTTCGCCCCCGGCTCCCCGGTGGCCGCCTCCGGCTCGAGCGCGCCGACGGCTCCTGGGCCCGCTGCCAGCCGCTCCCGGTCCACGGCGTCCACGCCCGTCCCGTCCCCGGGCCCGGGTTCGAAGCCGGCCGCCGGTACGGGCTCCGCCCCGGTCAGCGGCCCGTCGTCCACCGTCGGGGTCGGCCCCGCCAAGACGACCGGTGGCGCGGGTGGGGGGACGCGGGCCTGGAAGCTCCCCGCAGTGGTCATCCCACTGCACCCCGGCACGCCGGCGGCCACGCCGGCCAGCCAGTACCCCGTGTCGGTGGTGGCCGGATCCTTGGTGATCGGCATCGACCCGGCTCCGGTGACTTCCCTGGCCCGCTCCGCCGCGACCAAGCTGTCCTCCCCGCTGGCGCCGGTGGCCGCGGCCACCCGGGCGGCGACCGGAGCAGTGGCCGGCGCGCCGGGATCCCATGCGGCGGGGACGGGCACGGCCTGCCTGCCGACCGCTCCGGGGTGCTGATCAGTACCGGAGCGTAAGTGCCCAGCCGCCGGGTTCGACCTTCGGAACAGGTGCGAAGCCGGCTGCTGACCGTCCCCGTCCGGCCCACGCCCCGGGTGTCGGGCCGCCCCTGCGCCCGCCGCCCGGTTCGGGGAAGAAAAATTTTCCGATCCGACCGCAAGTTCTGTCGTCCCCGAGCGTTCACATCCCGTCGGCCAAGGGGCCGGAGCGACAAAGCCCAGACGGAGACTTGCGTGCAACTCAGCCGACCAGGCCATGCCTACCCCCGCGCTGCCCGCGACGCGTCCGCTCCAGGGGACGTTGACCCGCTCGCCGGCTACGCCCAGGTGCCGGTAACCGCGGTGATCCCGGCCATGAACGAGGCGGCCAACCTGCCGCACGTGCTCACCCGGCTGCCGGCCTGCGTGACCGAGGTCATCCTGGTCGACGGTCACTCCACCGACGACACCGTCGATGTGGCCCGTCAGGTGCGCCCCGACATCCGCATCGTCACCCAGGACGGCAGGGGCAAGGGCAACGCCTTGAAGTGTGGCTTCGAGGCGGCCACCGGCCAGATCATCGTCATGCTCGACGCCGACGGCTCCACCGATCCCGGCGAGATCCCGGCCTACGTCGCCTCCCTCTACGAGGGAGCCGAATTCGCCAAGGGGAGCCGCTTCCTCAACGGTGGGGGCAGCTCCGACATCACCTGGCTGCGCCGAACGGGCAACTGGTTCCTCTCGGGGATGGTCAACCGGATCTGGGACGCCGGCTACACCGACCTCTGCTACGGATTCAACGCCTTCTGGGCTCACTGCCTCGAGCACATCGCCCCCGACTGCGACGGCTTCGAGGTGGAGACCCTGATGAACGTCCGGGCCGCGTCGGCCGGGCTGCGCATCGTCGAGGTTCCCAGCTTCGAGCACGACCGGATCTACGGGCAGAGCAACCTGCGGGTCGGGCGCGACGGCCTGAGGGTGCTGCGCACCATCATCCAGGAATGGCGGCGCGGCCGGCGCCGGGACATCTGGCTGGCCGATGAGCGCCCGGTCGACGCAGCCGGCGTGGCGGCAGAGGTCGTCGAGCCCCTGCCCGCCCTGGCGGGCGTGGACGAGGTCCTCTGAGCGCAACGGAGCGGTCCGGCCTGGTGGGCTTGCGCGTCGGGATGGTCACCCCCCGGTACCCGCCGGGGAGGGGCGGGGTGGAGGAGGTCGTGGCCAATCAGGCCAGGGTCCTGGCCGAACGCGGCCACCGGGTGGAGGTCCTGACCCACACCAACGACCGGGCTGCCACCGGAACCGTCCGCGAGGGCGGGGTGACGGTGACCCGCTACCGGGGCGTGACCGGATCCGAGCGCTACCCGGTGGCGCCGGGCCTGTACCCGGCCCTGCGGCGGGCCGCCGGCCGATTCGACGTGGTCCACGCCCACCACTACCACGACGCCGCAGCCATGGCCGTGCTGGGGTTGCCGGCCTCGGTCCCGGTGGTGTTCACCCCGCACCTGCACGGCGGTGGTCACACCGTCGCGGCCCGGCTGATGCACCTCTTCTACGGGCCGTTGGGGCGGCGGCTGTTCGACCGGGCCGATCGGGTGGCTTGTGTGTCGGAGGCCGAGGCCGACCTGGTGGCCTCCATGTTCCCGACCGCCGCTGTCAGGACCACCGTGGTCCGCAACGGGTTGCGCCTGCGCAGCCGGCCCCCCGGCCCGTACGACGGGCGATCGGCTCCCCTGCTGCTGAGCTTCGGCCGGCTGGAGCACTACAAGCGCCAGGATCTGGCCATCCGGGCCCTGGCCCACCTCCCGGGCTGGGAGTTGGCCATCGTCGGCGACGGCCCGGCAGGCCCGGAGCTGCGCGATCTGGCCTCCCGCACCGGCGTCGCCGACCGGGTGCACTTCCCCGGCCGGGTCAGCGACGACGATCTGGGCCGGTGGATGGCCCGGGCGTGGGCGTTCGTCTCCATGTCGGAGAAGGAGGCGTTCGGCCTCACCCTCCTCGAAGCGGCCGCCTGGGGCATCCCCGTGGTGGCGTCGGCCATACCGGCCCATCGGGAGGTCTCGGGCCTGGTGCCCGGGGAGGTGCAGCTGGTGACAAGCGGCACTGACCCGCAATCGCTGGCAGGATCCGTGGCCCGGGCAGCGAAACCAATGACGAAGGTCGAGCCGCGGTCCTGGGTCGAGAGCCTGTCCTGGGCCTCCGCCGGCCAGTCCCTCGAAGCCGTCTACCGCACCCTGGCGGAACCGGCCACCACCCCGATCAATGACCTCGATACTCGACCCCCTCTCATCGCTCCCCGGACCTGACCTGGATCGGGCGGGCGAGCCGCTCGACGACGTCGGGTCCACCAGCGCGGTCCGCTTCTGGGCGGCGCCGGTACTCGGCCTGCTCGTCGGCGTGCCCCTGGTCGTCTACTCCTTCTATTACGCCGCGACCCACCAGACCAGCCAGGTGGAGTTCGACCTGTTCTGGCTGGGCATCCTGGCCTTCGCCGGCCCGGCCGGGTACCGGGCACTCGGTCGGCGGGCCACGTCGACGCAGCGCTGGGTGCTGGTGGCCATGCTCGGGGCGTGGGACTACTTCCCCAAGTTCCTCCGTGACCCCGGCTCGCCGCTCTACAGCGACGAGATGGCCCACTACCACCAGACCGTGCAGGTCGCCCAGTCCGGCCATCTGTACCCGGCCAACACCCTCATCCCGATCATCAGCCAGTTCCCCGGCCAGCAGGCCCTCGTCGCCGCCCTCCACGATGTGACCGGCCTGTCGGTGTGGGCCGTGGCGGAGATAATGCTGGCCTTCTTCCACGTGGCCGCGGCGGTGGGGATCATGGCTCTGGCCGCCCGCCTGACCGGCTCGTACCGGGCCGCAGCCGTCGCCGCGCTCACCTTCGCAGTGACCCCCAACTTCATGTTCTTCGACTCGGAGTACTCCTACGAGTCCTTCGCCGTGCCCATGGTCATCTGGACCTTGGTGGCCGTGGTCAACGCCACCGCCCGCGGCGAGCAGCGCCGCAGCCGCTGGGCGTGGACCGCGGTCGGGTCGGTCACCGGCCTGGCCTGCGTCATAACCCACCACCTGAGCAGCTACATCCTGGCCGTCCTGCTGGTCCTGATCGCCGGCGCCCACACCTACGCCGGCCGCAAGGGTATGGGTCCGGTGACCAGCCGGGCCGCCCGCAAGGCGGCGTGGACGCTGGCCGGGGTGGTCGTCGGCGGGGCTGCGCTGTGGCTGATCCCGGCCCACGACGTGTTCGGCTACTACTCGCCGTACATCACCGGCGGGGTCAACGAGGTGTTCCACATCCTCAACCGGTCCGGCAAGTCCCGGACCCTGTTCAAGGCCTCGCCCAGCCCGCTGTACGAGAAGGCCTTCGCCTTCCTGTCCCCGCTGCTCATGCTGGCGCTGGTCGTGGTCGCCGTGCGCCGGCACCGCCGGCGGCTGGTATCGCTCGGACCCACCTTCGTGGTTCTCACCGTCTTCGGGGCCGTCGGCTACTTCGCCTCGCTGCCGTTCCTCCTCACCTCCTTCGGCAACGAGGGGGGCCGGCGCAGCTGGACCTTCACCTACATCGGCTTGGCCCTGCTGGCCGGGGCGGTCATGGAGCACTACCTCTCCCGCCGGGTGGCCGAGCCGCAGGACCAGCCGGCGGGCGACGGGCGGGCGGCCGGCGGGTGGCGCAGGCGGCGCTGGCCGGCGATCACCGCCGCCGCGCTCATCGTGCTCCTGATCGGCAACACGGACTCCTCCGTCGACGTCGAGTACCGGTTCCCCGGTCCGTACGTGTACGGCTCCGACACCCGGTCGCTGACCGATGAGCTCATGTACGTCACCCGGTGGTTCCAGCAGACGCAGCCCCCGGATCCGACCGTCATCACCGATCGCTACACCGGGCTGCCCCTCGGCGGCTTCGCCGGGGCCAACCTGGCTCAGCCATCCAAGGGTTTCCCGTTCTGGGACCTGTACTTCAAGGCCGGTCAGCCACCGGTGGGTCTGCTCACCGAGATCGGCTTCTCCGGCTACGACTACCTCATCGTCGACGACCGCATGGCCCGGTACCTGCCGGCCATCGGGGCGTACTTCACCGCTTCGGAGCCAGGAGCGTTCGACCACACCAAGCCGGTCCCGCTCCAGGCCCTGACCCGCTACCACCTGGAGCCGTGGGCCACCGAGGTGCTCAACACCAACCACTACTCCGTGTACCGGCTCAACCCGGCGCTGCTGCAGGGGCTGGCCGGATCATGATCGCCACCCCTACCCCCGGTACCGACGGTCGCGCCGGCCGTCCGATCAGCTTGGCCCGTCTGGCCGCTCTCCCGGTTGCCGCCGTCCTGGCGGCCCTGGCCCTGAGCAGCTGGGCCGGGATCCACCAGGCCGCTGGGGCGCTGCTGGTGGCCGGGGTGGTGTGGGCCGGCTACGGGGTCGTGGTCCGGTTGTTCCCGGGGCTCGACGCCGTCCCCGCCCTGGTCCTGGCCGGGATGCTCGGCGCCTGCGTGGTGGCCCTGCTGGTCGTGGCGGTGTACGCGGCCGGAGTGACCGTGACCCCCAGCCACATGGTGATCACCGTCGCCGCCGGCGCAGCGGCGCTGGTCGTCGTCGGCGAGGTTCTGGGCCGGGCCGCCCCCCGGATGCGCTGGTGGGCCAGCCGGCGGACCGTCACCTTCGCGGTACTCACGGCAACGGCGTGCGGGCTGCTCGTCGTCGACGCCGGGGCGGTCACCGCCCGCCTGGCCCCCCGCTCCGCCCCGGCGCCGTACTCGGCGTTCGGCTTCGCCGGGCCGGCCGCCCGGTGGAGCCAGGAGCTGGAGGTCTCTCCGGGCCAGGTGCTGACCGTCCCCCTCCAGATCGTCAACCACACCGGCCACCGGGCCCGCTTCGTGGTGCAGTCGCAGATCGGCGGGACGGCGCAGACGCTGGCCACCGTCGAGGTGGGCCGGGCGGCCAGCTGGACGGCCTCGTTCCCGGTCGCCATGCCCGAGACCGGCTGCCCCTCCCGTCTGGTGTTCACCGCCCGCTCCGCGGCCACCACCGAGATGCTGGACGTATGGCTGCAGTGGAACGACCCCAGCTGCGCCTGAGCACCCTGCGGGCCTCCCGCGCCGTGGTCACGCGGGACCCGCTGGTGCGAAACAGCGTCTTCCTGATGGCGACCACCGTCGCCAACAGCCTGCTGGGCTTCGCCTACTGGGTGGTCGCGGCACGGCTTTTCCCCACCTCCACCATCGGACTGGCGGCGGCGTTCATCGCCGCTTTCTCCATGGCCGCCATGATCGCCAACCCGGCCGTGCACTCGGGCCTCACGCAGGCCCTGCCCCGGTCCGGGTCCGGGCCGGAGTGGTCGGCGCTGGTCAACGGCGGGTTGATCCTCGGCACGGCTGCGTCGGTGGTGATCGGGGCGCTGGTCGGTGTGATCCTGCCGGTGGTCTCCCCGGAGTTCGCTTCGGTCACCCGCAGCGGTCTCAGCTTCGCCGGCTTCGTGGCCGGGGTGGTGGGGGTGGTGGCCGGCATCATTGTGGACTACACGTTCGTCGCCGAGCGGTCCTCCGGCGTGATGTTCGTTCGTAACGTGGCGTTCGGGGTGGCCAAGATCCCGCTGCTGTTCGTGGCCCTGGCCGTGTCCGGCCGCCACTCCAGTACCGGCATCTGGGGCGGCTGGGTGGCGGCGACGCTCGTGACCATCGCCGCCGCCGTCGTTGTGGGCTTCCCGTACCTGGGCCGGGGCTACCGCTTCGTGGTGGAGGGGGGAGGCCGCCGCATGCGGGCCCTGGTGCGCGACCTGGCCGGCCACCACGTCACCAACCTGGGCTGCCTGCTGCCGATGTACGTCATGCCCGTCGAGGTGGTGGCCCGGGTCTCGAGCCAGGCCAACGCCTATTTCTACGTGACGTGGATGCTCTGCTCCCTGTTCTTCATGGTCAGCCCTTCGGTGGCCTCCTCGCTGTTCGCCGAGGGCTCCCACGATCCGGCCGCCATCCGTCGCACCGCGCTTCGCAGCGCCCGCATCACCGGCCTCCTGCTGGTCGCCCCGATGGCCGGCTACCTGCTGCTCGGACGTTTCGTCCTCGGGATCTACGGGGCCGGTTATGCCCGCAACGGGACCGGCCTGCTCATGGTGCTGGTCGCCTCGGCCGTGCCCGACGCCGTGACCAACCTGTACGTGAGCGTCCTGCGGGTGGAGCGCCGACTGGTCGAGTCATCGGTGCTCAACGTGGGGATGGCGGTGATCGCCATCGTCGGCGCCTGGTTGCTGCTCCCGCCGCTCGGCATCGTGGGAGCCGGCCTGGCCTGGCTCATCGCCCAGTCGGCCGGCACGGTCTGGACGCTGCTGTGGGTGTGGCGGCGCGAGATGGCTGCCGTCCCGGCCTGAACCGTGCGCGTCCTTCAGATCAGCGACCTCTACCCCCCGGTCCCGGGCGGCCTGGAGCTGGCGGTGGCGGCGATCAGCACCGAGCTGGCCGGCCGCGGCCACCAGGTGGAGGTGCTGACCCAGGCCGGCGCCCTGCCGGCCGGAACCACCGTGGAGGACGGGGTGGTGGTCCGGCGGGTGTCGGGGGTGGCGTCCCGGGTCAGCCTGGGCTACGCCGACGCTGCGGTCCGCTTCCACCCCCCCGCCCCGGACCCTTTCATCGTGACCCAGGTACGGGCCGCCATCGGGCGCTTCCGTCCCGAGGTGGTGCACGTGCACGGCTGGATCGCGTACTCGGTGCTGGCCGCGCTGCCCCGCCGGGACCGCCCGCTGTGCGTGGTGGGCCTGCACGACTACTCCCAGTCCTGCCCGAAGAAGACCTTCGTGGACTCCACCGGGCGGCCCTGCACCGGCCCGGCCCCGGCCAAGTGCCTGAGCTGCGCGGCCGCCCACTTCGGGGCGGCCCGGGGCGTACCCGTCGCGCTCGGGATGCGGGCCACCGCCCCGCTCTACCGGCGGGCCGACGTGTTCGTGGCCAACAGCCGGGCGGTGGCCGCTTCGGTCACCGGCCCGGCGGCCAGGGCCCGGCGGTCGGTGGTGATCCCCCCTCCGGTCCTGCCGGCCCGGGAGAGATTGACCCGACCGGACTTCCTTCCCCCGGGTGACGGGTTCGTGATGTTCGTCGGATCCCTGTCGCCCAACAAGGGAATCGACGTGCTCATCGAGGCCCACCGCCGGCGGGGCCTCGGGGCCCCGCTAGTGGTGCTCGGGCCGGTCCGCCACGACACCCCGGCCGAATGGCCGGCGGACGTCACGGTGGTCCACGACGTCCCCCACGACCAGGTCCTGGCCGCCTGGCCCCACGCCGCGGTGGCGGTGGTGCCGTCGGTGTGGCCGGAGCCGTTCGGGATGGTGGCGGTGGAGGCCATGGCCGCCGGGGTGCCGGT
>JAKAXN010000194.1 GCA_021816565.1 Actinomycetes bacterium | reverse complement strand
GCAGGCTGACGCCCACCGCGAAGCTGGGGTCGGTCAGCAGCCGCACCGTGGAGGTGTGCGCCGTCACCGACAGCACGCTCCCGACCAGACCACCCGCCGCCACCACCGGCTGGCCGGGAGCGACGCCGCTGTCGGTGCCCTTGTTGATCGTCAGCGAGTTGTCGAAGTTGGAGAAGCCCTGGTCGATGACCTGCACCGCCACGGTGGGGATGGACCCGACGAACGGCAGGTTCATCTCCTGCAGGAGCTGCTGGGCCGCCTGCTCGGACGCCGAGGAGCTGACCGCCTGGTTCTGCAGGCCGGCTATCTGCTGGCGCAGCTTCTGGTTCTCCGCCTTGAGCGACCCGTAGTCGATGGCTCCGGTGAGGAAGTTTCCGATGGGCGCCAGAGCGGCGTGGGTGGCCCGCTGCAGGGGGGAGAAGGCGTCGGACACCCCGGAGCGGACCGAGCTCAGCACCCCGCTGCCGTTGCTGCGGGCGTCGATGGTCACCAACGTCAGAGCGGCGAGCACGAGCACCGCCAGGACGTTGCGGGTGCGCGAGGAACGACGGTAGACAGCCACGAAGGCGGTGGACCTCCGGCTCTAGTGAGACTGGGTTGACATCAGCACGCCCTTCAGCACCTCGAACTCCTCCAGGCACTGTCCGCTGCCCACGGCCACCGAGTGCAGCGGGTTGTCGGCGATGACGATGGGCATACCGGTCTCGGACATCAGCCTGGCCCCGAGGCCGTGGAGCAGGGCCCCACCGCCGGTGAGCACGATGCCCTGCTCCATGATGTCGGCGGCCAGCTCGGGAGGGGTCTTGTCCAGGGTCACCTTGACGGCGTCGACGATGGCCGACACCGGCTCCTCGATGGCCTCTCGGATCTCCTCGGTGGTGGTGACGATGGTCTTCGGCAGGCCGGTGATCAGATCCCGTCCGCGGATCTCGGCGTGCAGCTCCTCCTCGAGCGGGCAAGCCGACCCGAGAGCGATCTTGATCTCCTCGGCCGTGCGCTCACCGAGAGCGAGGCTGTACTCCTTCTTGATGAACTGGATGATGGCCTCGTCCAGTTCATCGCCGCCGATGCGCACAGACTGGCTGGTGACGATGCCCCCGAGGGAGATGACCGCCACCTCGGTGGTCCCACCCCCGATGTCGACGACCATGTTGCCGGTCGGCTCGTGCACCGGCAGACCAGCGCCGATGGCGGCGGCCATGGGCTCTTCGATGATGAAGGCCGGCTTGCGGGCCCCGGCCGACTCCGCGGCCTCCTGGACCGCCCGCTGCTCCACGCCGGTGATGCCCGAGGGTACGCAGATGACCATGCGGGGCTTGGCGAACTTGCGGGGGCCGTGCACCCGGCGGATGAAGTACGCCAGCATCTTCTCACAGATGTCGAAGTTGGCGATCACGCCGTCGCGCAGCGGCCGGATGGCCTGGATGTGGTTGGGCGTGCGCCCGATCATCCGCTTGGCTTCCATGCCGACCGCCAGGGGGCGGTCGTCTTTCGTGTTGACCGCCACCACGGAGGGCTCGTTGAGGACGATGCCGCGCCCGCGCACGTAAACAAGGGTGTTGGCGGTACCGAGATCAACGGCCATGTCCCGGCCGAAGAAGCCGGTGAAGAGATTGTCCGACACGCGAGGGCTTCCTGTCAGAGAGTGGCGGAGGTCGTGCCGAGGCTATCCGGCCCCGCACCCCCCGTCCACCCACCCAGAGGGCGATCCACCACTTCTCCAGCGGCTGCGACTAGCTTTCCGCCGCCGCCGCTTTGGAACAAGCCTGTGGCGCCGGCCGACCGGGGCGTCGCCCGGGCGGGGTGGTCGCCCGGGCGCCCGGCGGGAGTCAGGCCAGGCCGGGGAAGAAGATCCCGATCTCGCGGGCGGCGGACTCGGCGCTGTCGGAGCCGTGGACCAGGTTCTCGCCGGTGTCGAGGGCCAGGTCACCCCGGATGGTGCCGGGCGCGGCGTTGGCCGGATTGGTGGCGCCCATCATGTTGCGCACGATCTGCCAGGTGTCGTCGGGCCCCTCGACCACCATGACCATCACCGGGGAGCGGGTGATGAAAGCCAGGAGGTCCTCATAGAAGCCCTTACCCTCGTGCTCGGCGTAGTGGCGGCCCGCCACCTCCCGGTCGAGGGTGCGCAGCTCGGCGGCCACGAGGCGGAGGCCCTTGCGCTCCAGACGGGCGATGATCTCGCCGGAGAGGCCCCGCTCGACGGCGTCGGGCTTGCAGATAACCAGGGTGCGATTCACGAGGGGGGCAGGCTAGTCCGGCACCCCGGGGAATCGCAGGCGGCCCCGGTGGGCGGCCAGCACGGTGGTGCAGACCGGCTCGGGGGGCGCTACGCCTCCACGGCCAGGGCCGCCCGGGCCGCCCCCACCACGTAGAGCGACCCGGTGACGAGAACCAGGTCCTCGGCGGTGGCGGCCTCCGACGCCACGGTCAGGGCGTCGGCCACACTGGCGGCGGTGGTCACGGCCGGCACGCCCAGAGCCCGGGCCGCCGCTGCGACCTCGTCGGGCTCCTGGGTGCGGGGCGAGGGCGCCGGGCAGGCGACGACCATGCGGGCCCGGGAGGCACCCAGGGCCTGCAGCATGTCCAGCGGGGACTTGCCCTTGAGCATGCCCACCACCAGCACGACCGACCGGTCGGCGCCGAACTCCTCGAGCACGGCGGCGGAGGCCGCGGTGGCCCCCTCCAGATTCTTGGCCCCGTCCAGCACGGTCAGCGGGTCGTGGCCGACGATCTCCAGCCGGCCCGGCGACGAGACCGTGGCCGCCGCCTCCCGGACCAGCCGGTCGTCGACGGCGGCCCCGAAGAACGCCTCGGCGCCGGCCAGGGCGGCGGCGAAGTTGAACCCCTGGTGGGCGCCGTGGAGGTCCAGCCACACCCCTTCATAGGTCGCGCCCGGGGTGCGGATGTCGAGCGACCGGCCCCCGACGGCCAGCTGGTTGGCGAAGCAGTCCCACTCCCGCCCGGCCAGCCACAGCGCCGCCGGCGACTCCTTCTCGAATATGGGCAGAAGCTCAGGGTCCCGCTCGGCCAGCACCAGCACCGATCCGGGCTTGATCACACCGGCCTTCTCCCCCGCCACGTGGGCCCTGGTCGGACCGAGGAACTCGACGTGGTCCAGCCCCACGTTGGTGACCACCGCCACCGAAGCGGAGGCCACGTTGGTGGCATCCCAGCGCCCTCCCATGCCGACCTCGAGGACCATGACGTCCACCGGCCGCTCAGCGAACCACACGAACGCCGCCGCGGCCATGATCTCGAACCAGGTGAGATGCACATCCGGGCCGAGCATCTGCTCGGCGGCGGCCACCTGCTCGAGGACCGACCGCAGCGAGGCGTCGCCGATGGGCTCGCCGTCGGTGGCGATCCGCTCGTTGAGCAGGGTCAGGTGCGGGCTGGTGAAAGTGCCAACGCGCAGCCCCTTGGTCGTGAGCAGGGAGGACAGGCACCGGGCGGTGGACGTCTTGCCGTTGGTGCCGGTGACGTGGATCACCGGGGCGCTGTCCTGCGGGTCGGCCAGCACCGACGCCAGGGCCCGCATGCGCGACAGGTCGGGGACCCGCTCGGCCCTCGAGCCGGCCAGCATCCGCTCCATGTTCTGGTGGCTGTCGAGCCAAGCCAGGGCGTCGCCCAGGCTGGGGAAACCGCTCAAGAAGCCGGCTACGAGGCCGCCCGGCGGTTGCGGGGCGCAACCCGGGGAACGCCCTCGGTGCGGGGCACCAGGGTGGGGGCCACCCGCTCCATCACCACCGACCGGTCGATGACGCACTTGCCGATGTCGCTTCTCGACGGCAGGTCGTACATGACCTCGAGCAGGACCTCCTCCAGGATGGCCCGCAGGCCCCGGGCCCCGGTCCCCCGCAGCAGGGCCTGCTCGGCCACCGCCTCGAGAGCGTCGTCGGAGAAGTCCAGCTCAACGTTGTCCAACTCGAACACCCGCTTGTACTGCTTGATCAGGGCGTTCTTGGGCTCGACCAGGATGCGCACCAGGGCCGGCCCGTCCAGGTTGGAGACCGCCCCGATGACCGGCAGGCGGCCGACGAACTCGGGGATCAGACCGAACTTGAGCAGGTCCTCCGGCAGCACCTGGGCCAGCAGGTCGCCCTCGGCCCGCTCCTCGGCCCGGCGGATCTCGGCCCGGAAGCCGATGCCCTGGCGCCCCAGCCTGGAGTCGATGATGCGGTCCAGCCCGGCGAAGGCCCCACCGCAGATGAACAGGATGTTCGTGGTGTCGATCTGGATGAACTCCTGGTGGGGGTGCTTGCGTCCCCCCTGGGGCGGCACCGAAGCGGTGGTGCCCTCCAGGATCTTCAGCAAGGCCTGCTGCACGCCCTCGCCCGACACGTCGCGGGTGATCGACGGGTTCTCGCTCTTGCGGGCGATCTTGTCGATCTCGTCGATGTAGATGATGCCGGTCTCGGCCTTCTTGACGTCGTAGTCAGCGGCCTGGATCAGCTTGAGCAGGATGTTCTCGACGTCCTCACCGACGTACCCCGCCTCGGTGAGGGCGGTGGCGTCGGCTATGGCGAACGGCACGTTGAGCATGCGGGCCAGGGTCTGGGCCAGGAAGGTCTTCCCGCAGCCGGTGGGCCCGAGGAGCAGGATGTTGGACTTCTGCAGCTCCACCTCGGTGTCGCTGTAGCCGCCGGACTGGACCCGCTTGTAGTGGTTGTAGACGGCGACCGAGAGAATCTTCTTGGCCCGCTCCTGGCCGATGACGTAGTCGTTCAGGAAGTTGAAGATCTCGGCCGGCTTGGGCAGCTCGTCGAAACGGACCTCGCTGCTCTCGGAGAGCTCCTCTTCGATGATGTCGTTGCACAGGTCGATGCACTCATCGCAGATGTAGACCCCGGGGCCTGCGATGAGTTTCTTGACCTGCTTCTGCGACTTGCCGCAGAACGAACACTTGACCAGGTCGCTCGACTCGCCGAACTTCGCCACGTCCCCCGCTCCCGATTCAGGCGACGCCCGCGGCCTGCGGGACGAACGCCAACTCTCTGGTCGTGATCACTTCGTCGATGATGCCGTATTCCTGCGCCTCTTCGGCGCTCATGATGAAATCCCGATCGGTGTCGCGGGCGATGCGCTCCACCTCCTGGCCGGTATCCACCGCGAGCATTTGATTGAGGAGGTCCCGCATGCGCAGGATCTCCTTGGCCTGGATCTCGATGTCAGCGGCCTGACCGGCCGCCCCGCCGTGGGGCTGGTGGATGAGGATCCGGGCGTGGGGCAGGGCGTAGCGCTTGCCCTTGGTGCCCCCGGCCAGGATGACCGCCGCCGCCGATGCCGCCTGCCCGTAGCAGAACGTCGAGATGTCGTTCTTCACGAACTTCATGGTGTCGTAGATGGCGAACAGGGCGGTGATGTCGCCGCCGGGGCTGTTGATGTAGATGCTGATGTCCTTGTCAGCATTCTTGTACTCGAGGTACAGCAACTGAGCGCACACGGCGTTGGCGACATAGTCGTCTATCGGCGTCCCCAGGAAGACGATGTTCTCCTCGAGCATCCGGGAAAAAAGGTCGTAACTCTTCTCGCCCCGGTTGGTCTGCTCGAAGACGCCGGGGATGTGGTACTGGGCGACTGGGTTGATCATTGTTCTCCGGTCTCCTCATCCTGGGGAACGTCTTCGGCGGTATCGGCGCCGGCCTGGGAGGCCTCTGCGATCTGCGGGGCCTCCTCAGCGGAAGCCTGGTCTTCAAGGTCGGGCTCTAGCAGCGCCCGGTCGATGGGCTGACCCTCGGGATCGACGATCTCGACGTGCTCGAGGAGCCACTCCAGGGCCCGGGTTTTCCTCCAGTCCGAGCGTACCGCGAGCATCTGGTCAGCGCGTTCGAGGTTTCGGCGAACCTGGGCGGCCTTCATGTTGTACGCCGCCGCCAGGCGCTCCATCTCCGCGTCGATGTCCTCGTCGGTGGGCTCGATGTCCTCGGCCTCGGCCACAGCCCGCAGGGCCAGGTCCGCCTTGACCGCCGGCACCGCCTGCTGGCGCAGGGCCTCGACCAGGTCCGGCCCGGACTGGCCGGTCGCCTCGAGGTAGTCGTTGATGGTGGCTCCCTGGCTCTCCAGCCGGTGCCCCATGTCGTGGAGCTGACGCTCCACCTCGGCGTCCACCAGGCTGGCCGGCGGGTCGTCGCTGACCAGCTCGATGAGGGCGTCGACAGCGGCGTTGCGCAGTGCCATGGACGCCTGGACCCGCTTGACCAGGGACATCCGCTTGGCCACGTCGGCCCGCAGCTCCTCCACGGTCTCGAACTCCGACGCCTCGGCCGCCCACTCGTCGGTCAGCTCCGGGAGCTTCTTCTCCTTGATCTCCTTGACCAGGACCTTCAGCGTTGCGGGGTCCTGGCCGGGGAGCTCGGCGTCGAAGGAGAGGATGTCGCCGACCTTGGCCCCCTCCAGGTTGGTGTCGAGCTCCGGCAGGACGCTGCCCGAGCCCAGCTCGTAGGAGAAGTCGTCCATGGCCAGGCCGGCGACGGGCTCGCCGTCACGGCTGCCGGACAGGTCGATGGTCAGGAAGTCGCCGGAAGAGGCCGGCCGCTCCACCGTCGTCAGCTCGCCGAAGTTGCCCCGCAGCCGGTCGATCTGGGCGTCGATGTCCTCGTCGGTGGCCAACGGGCTCGGGATCTCCACCCTGAGACCGGTGTATCCGGGCAGCTGGATGTGGGGCCGGACCTCGACCACCGCGTCGAAAGCGACCGCTCCGGAGTCCTCGCCCGACTTGATGTCGATCTCCGGCGGGGCCACCACGTCGACCTCGTGCTGGCGCACGGCCTCGGAGTAGTAGCTGGGAAGAGCGTCCCTCAGCGCCTCGTTGCGGCCGGTCTCCTTCCCCAGCCGGGCCTCCAGGATCCGCCGCGGGGCCTTCCCGGGCCGGAAGCCGGGTATGCGGACCTCCCGGGCGATCTTGCGGAACGCCGCATCGATGTCCTTCTCGAACTCCTGCTCGTCGACCTCGATCGACAGCTTGACCTTGTTGCCCTCGAGGGGCTCCACCACGGCTTTCATATAGGCGTACGAGTCTAGGGGGGCCGGAGGCCCTACCGCTCGCCCCCCGGACCGCGGGGGCACCGGTCGGGCCGGTGCCGGCCGAAATCGGCTCGTGGCGGGCGGGATCACCCGCCGGGGGTGAGCCGCCCGTCGGGGGGCGGTGGCAGCGTCGTAACCACCGGAAAACCCCCAGCCAGGGTGCGCATCTGCAGATGACCGACCAGCGACCGGACACCGAATTGGGGCCCCGCCGGGGCGGGCCGTCCGGCACCGGGCCCGCCGACGGGGCGGGGGTGCCCCCCGCCCGGGGGCAGCCCGGGCCGGCCCGCTTCGGCGTGGTCCTGCTGCTCATCCTGGCCACATTCATCCTGATGACCGCCGCCCCCTCCGGCCGCTGGGCGGTGCCGGTGACCACCGCCCTGCAGGCCACCACCCTCCTGGCCGCGCTGCACGCGGCCGGGGCCCGCCGCCTGGTCGTCCGGGTAGCGGTGGTGGTGTCGCTGGTCAGCCTGGCCGGCGCGCTGGCGGAGATGGTGGCCGGCGATCCGGGCCAGCGCGACGCCTATTTCCTCGTGGACATGATGCTGGTCGGCGCGGCACCGGTCGTGATCGCGATCGGTGTGCTGCGCCGGCGACGGCTGGACGTGCACACGGTCATGGGGGCGCTGTGCGTCTACGTGCTGCTCGGCATGTTCTGGTCGTTCGTCTACGCCGCGGTGGGCGCCCTGGCCTCCGGGCCGTTCTTCGCCCAGACCGCCCACCCGGACTCGTCGGATTTCACCTATTTCTCCTTCGTCACGCTGACCACGACCGGCTACGGCGACCTGACCGCGGCGTCCGGACTGGGTCGGGCCATGGCCGTGCTCGAGGCCCTGGTGGGCCAGCTGTACCTGGTGACGGTGGTGGCCCTCCTGGTCGGCAATCTGTCCCCCCGGCGGCGTGACTGATCCGGGCGTCGTAGCCGCCCGCCCGGGGCCGCCCCGGCTAGGTTTGCTCCTGAGCGGGCATCCCGCGCCCGTCCGGGGAGTGGCGCAGCGGTAGCGCACCTGCTTTGGGAGCAGGAGGCCGGGGGTTCGAATCCCCCCTCCCCGACCAGCCCCGACCGCCGCCTCCCGGTTTCGACCCGCCGGGCCCGCCGGGGCTGTAGGATCAGGGTCCTTCGCGGGCGTAGCTCAACGGTAGAGCTCCAGCCTTCCAAGCTGGTTACGCGGGTTCGACTCCCGTCGCCCGCTCGAGCAGTGCCCTGTGGTTCCAGCAACCCGGTTCCAGTGAC
>JAKAXN010000193.1 GCA_021816565.1 Actinomycetes bacterium | reverse complement strand
CCGGGCCCTGGGCGCCAAGATGGTGCCCTTCGGCGGGTGGGAGATGCCCCTGTCGTACCCCGACGGGACGCTGGCCGAGCACATGGCCTGCCGGCAGGGCGCCGTGGCGTTCGATGTGAGCCACCTGGGCACCGTGCGGGTGACGGGGCCCGACGCCCTCGGTCTGTTGCAGCGCAGCTTCACCAACGACCTCAACAAGGTCGGTCCGGGCCGGGCCCAGTACACCCACCTGCTCGACGAGGTGGACGGGTCGGTCCTCGACGACATCATCGTCTGGTGGGTGGACCCCGACTCGTTCGACGTCATGCCCAACGCCTCCAACACGGCCCGGGTGCGCGCTGCGGTTGGTGGTCAGGACGTGACCGCCGAGCGGGCGGTCATCGCCGTGCAGGGCCCCGACGCCAGGGAGCTGCTGGCCCGGGTGGTGCCCGAGGCGGCCGCCGTGGGCCGGTTCCGGGTCACCCGCTTCCGGTGGAACGGCACCGACTGCGTGGCCGCCGGAACCGGTTACACCGGCGAGGACGGGGTGGAATGCGCCGTCCCGGCCGCCACCGCCCCGGCGTTCTGGGAGACCCTGCTCGGGGTGGGCATCCGCCCCGCCGGCCTGGGTGCCCGTGACACCCTCAGGCTGGAAGCCGCCCTGCCGCTGCACGGCCACGAACTGGGACCCGGTATCACCCCCCTGCAGGCCGGCCTGGGCTGGGTGGTCTCCTGGTCCAAGCCGGAGGGCTTCCGGGGTCGCCCGGCGCTCGAGAGCGAGAGGGAGCGCGGCGTCAGCCGGCTGCTGGCCGGGTTGGTCACCGAGGGCCGCCAGCCGCCGCGGACCGGGGCCGCGGTGCTGCTCGGGGGGGAGAGCATCGGCGAGATCACCAGCGGGAACTTCTCCCCGGTGCTCGGTCACGGCATCGCCCTGGCCTTCCTGCCCCCCGACGTCGGCCCGGGTACGGCCGTGAACATCGACCTGCGGGGCCGGCCCGTACCGGCCACGGTCGCCCCGCTCCCGTTCGTGAAGAAGAAGGGTTGAACCTTGGGCCACTTCGTCCCCCACACCGACGCCGACCTGGAGCGGATGCTCTCCGACATCGGCCTGGCCTCTCTAGACGAGCTGTTCTCGGTGGTACCCGAGGCGCTGCGGCTGGCCGGCGGGCTGGACCTGCCCGACGGCATGTCCGAGCCGGACGTCCTGGCCGAGATGGAGCGGCTGGCCGGCCGTAACCGTTACGGCTCGGACCTGCTGTGCTTCGCCGGGGCCGGCGCCTACGACCACGAGGTGCCGTCGGCCACGAAGAGGCTGACCTTCCGCTCCGAGTTCGTCACCGCCTACACCCCCTACCAGCCCGAGGTGGCCCAGGGGGTGCTGCAGGCCCTGTTCGAGTACCAGTCCCTGGTGTCGCGCCTGGCGGGGCTGCCGGTGGCCAACGCTTCCCTCTACGACGGGGCGTCGGCCGCGGTCGAAGCGGTCAACCTGGCGGTGGCGGCCAAGGGCCGCCAGACCATCTGGGTGAGCGGCGGGGTGCACCCCAACTGGCGCCAGACGCTGGCCACCTTCGCTGCCGGGACCGGCCACCGCCTGGTGGACGTGCCGCTGCGCGACGGGGTGACCGACTGGGACGGCGCGCCCGAGTCCGATCAGCCGGCCGCCCTGCTGCTGGCCGGCCCCAACTACCTCGGGGCCTTCGAGGACATCGAGGCGGCCCGCCGGGTCGCGGACCGCCACGGGGCCCTGCTGATCGTCGGCTTCGACCCGGTGTCGTCGGGGATCCTGCGACCGCCGGGCGAGCTCGGCGCCGACGTGGTGGTGGGGGAGGGACAGCCCTTCGGAACCCCTCTGTCGTTCGGCGGCCCGTACCTGGGGCTGTTCGCCTGCCGCACCGAGCTGGTCCGCCGCCTGCCCGGCCGCCTGGTGGGCCGGACCGTGGACACCGAGGGCCGCCCGGCCTACGTCACCACCCTGCGGGCCCGCGAGCAGGACATCCGCCGGGAGAAGGCGTCGTCGAACGTCTGCACCAACCAGACCCTGATCGCCGTGGCGTGCATGATCCAGCTGTCGTGGCTGGGCACCACCGGCCTGCGGGAGATGGCGCTGCGCTCGGCGCGCGGCACCCGCTACGCCCGGGAGGCGCTGACCGCCGTCCCCGGCGTCGAGCTGCTCGTGCCCGCCCCCACGCTGCGCGAGTTCGCCCTGCGCCTGCCGGTCCCGGCGGCCACGGTGGTCGAGCGGATGGCCGAGGAGGGCTTCCTGGCCGGGGTGCCGGTCGGTGTCGAGGGCGGAGTGGTCACCTCCGGTGGGGACGCCCTGCTGGTGGCGGTGACCGAGCGAAGGACCAGGAGCGAGATCGACAGTTACGTGGCATGTCTGGAGAAGGTGGTTCGCTGATGGGCGCCGACACGACGATGACCAACCCGGTTGCGGCCCCCGGTGGGCGGGCCACCAGCGCGCCCATCATGGGGCGCGAACACGAGCCCACCGTGTTCGAGTACTCGTCCCCGGGCCGCAGGGCCTGGTCGTTCCGCACCACCGGCCTGCCGGAGTGGGGCGCCGAGGAGCTGGTCCCCGAGGGACTTTTGCGGCCCGAGCCGGTGGAGTTGACCGAGGTGTCCGAACGGGACCTGGTGGCCCACGTGACCCGGCTCACCCACCGCCAGTACTCGGTGGACCTGGGCGCCTACCCGCTCGGCTCGTGCACCATGAAGTACAACCCGAAGCTCTGCGACGACGCCGCGTCGCTGCCGGGCCTCACCGCCGTGCACCCGGCCACCCCGGCCCAGTACGCGCAGGGCTGGTTGGAGCTGCTGTGGTCGCTGGGCGACACCCTGTGCCGGGTCACCGGCATGCACTCCGCCACCCTGCAGCCGCCGGCCGGGGCGGCGGGGGAGCTGACCGGCCTGCTGCTGATGCGGGCCTGGCACGAGGCTCAGGGGGAGCAGCGCCACAAGATCATCATCCCGGACTCGGCCCACGGCACCAATCCGGCGTCGGTCACCCTGGGCGGCTACCAGACCGTCACCGTGCCCTCCGACAGCCGTGGCCTGGTCGACCTCGAGGCTCTCAAGGCCCGTCTCGACCGGGATGTGGCCGGCATCATGCTGACCAACCCGAACACCCTCGGCCTGTTCGAGGAGGACATCGCCGAGATCGCCGCCGCGGTCCACGAGGTCGGCGGGCTGCTGTACTACGACGGCGCCAACCTCAACGCCATCCTGGGCGTCACCCGCCCGGGGGACATGGGCTTCGACATCGTGCACATGAACCTGCACAAGACCTTCGCCGTACCCCACGGCGGCGGCGGCCCCGGCGCCGGACCGGTGGCGGTGTCGGCCCGGCTGGCGGAGTTCCTGCCCGGCCCGGTGCCGGTACGGCGCGACGACGGCCGCTTCGAGTGGCACACCCCCGAGCGCAGCATCGGCCGGGTGCACACCTGGTACGGCAATGCCCTGGCCCTGGCCCGGGCCTGGTCGTACATCCTGGCCAACGGCGGTGACGGCCTGCGCCGGGTGGCCGAGGGGGCGGTGCTCAACGCCAACTGGCTGCGGCACCGCCTGCGGGGCGTCTACGACCTGCCCTTCGACCGGCCCAACATGCACGAGTTCGTGGCCTCCACCACCAACTTGAAGAAGGCCAAGGGGCTGCGGGCCCTCGACGTCGGAAAGCGCCTCCTGGAGGAGGGGTTCCACGCCCCGACGGTGTACTTCCCGCTCATCGTGGAGGAGGCGCTCATGATCGAGCCCACCGAGACCGAGAGCCCCGAGACGGTGGCGGCGCTGGCCGACGCCCTGATAGCCATTGCCGCCGAGGCGGAGGGGGAGGCGGCGGCCGCGCCCCGCAGCACCCCGGTGGGCCGGGTCGACGAGGCCCGGGCCGCCCGCACGCTGCTGCCCACCTGGGACGCGGTCGTCGACCACGAGAGCGGCGCCGCCGGGTCGTAGCCGGGACGGGTCGGCGGCCCCCCGCTGGATCTCAGAGGGTGCGGGGCAGGGTGGGCGGGGTGGCCCCGGGTCCCGGGGACCCCGGCCCGGGGGCCGCTCCCGGCGTGGTGGTGGGCGGCGCGGTGGTGCCCGGCCCCGACGGGACGGTGGTGCCCGGGCCGGGGGCGATGGTGGTGACGGTCGACGGCCCCGTCGTGGCGGGGCCGGCCGGGACGGTGGGCCCCGCCGGGGCCGGCCCGCCCGGCCCCACCGTGGAGCCGGAGTGGCGCCCCGGGCCGCCGAGGCCGACGATGGCGACGATCACGTCGGCGGCCACCAGGGCCGCAGCCACCGCCACCAGCACGGCCCGGGCCGGTCCCGAACCGGCCAGCTGTCTGAGGCGTCCCACAGAACCGATTCTTGCCCAGCGGCCACCGGGCGTGTCCGGGATCGGTGCCAGCTGTGACGGATCGCTCAGTCCCGGCCGACGGCGTCCCTGAGAGCGGCCTGGCTGGGATGGGCGGCGATCACGTGGCGCAGACCCTGGGCGGTGGCCGAGAGGTACCGGCGGGTGGTCTCCAGGCTGGCGTGGCCCAGCAGCTCCTGCAGCTCGACCACATCGGCGCCGGCTTCCAGGGCGGAGGTGGCGAAGGTGTGGCGCAGGGCGTGCACCAGGGCCCCGGCCGGCACCGAGGCCCTGATCCCGGCTCGCACGTAGAGCTTCTCGACCAGGTAGCGGATCTGGTCGACGGTCATGCGCCGGCCCCGCACGTCCACGAAGAGCGGGGTGGAGGGGTGGTCGAGCTTCTCCTTGGGGAAGCGGGCCGCCCTCTCCCTGAGGTAGACGTCGAGCACCTGTTCGAGAGCCGGGTCGATGGGGACCGGGCGGACCTTGTTGCCCTTGCCCCGGACCTCCATGCGCCGGGCGCCGGGCTCCCCGGCCAGCGAGCCGACCGACAGGCCGGCCGCCTCGGCCTCGCGCACGCCGGTCACGCAGAAGGTCGCTATCAGGGCCAGGTCCCGGGCCGGCCACGGGTCCCGGGCCCGGGAGTCGGCCTCCGCGGCGGTGCGCAGCAGGCGGCCCACCGCGTCGGGGGCCCGGATCGACCGGGGCATGCTGGAGGGGGTCTTGGGCTTCGGGATGGCCGCCATGGGATTGCCGTCGATCACTGCCTCGGCCACCAGGAAGTCGAAGAAGCTGGACCAGGCGGAGTGGGCCCGCCGCACCGACGCCGCGGCGTGATCCGACGCCCACGATGCGAACGCCGACACCAGCGCCTGGCGGTTCAGCTGCGAGACCGTCACCCGCTCCAGCTCGGTGACCTCTCCGGCCAGCCCCTCCAGGACCGCCAGCCGCCCGGCGATGCCCTCCAGGTCCCGCCGGTAGCCGGCCAGGGTGGCCGGCGAGGGCTTGGCCGCCCCCATGTTGATCAGCCAGGCCTCCACCGCCTGGGCCACCGGCGAACCCGGGGTGATCCGGCGGCGGGGAGCCAGCTGGACCGGCGGGGTGGCGCGGGGGCTGCGGGGCACGGCGGGTCGGAGGATACCGGCCCGGGCCGGTCCGCCGGTGGATGGCCGGGCCGCTCGGGCGTGGGTCGCCGGACCTGGGCGGTCAGACCTGGGGCGGTCAGACCTGGGCGGTCTTGACGATCAGGACATCGCAGGGGGCGTGGTGGGAGATGCGGTTGGGGACCGACCCGAGCAGGAAACGCCTGGCTCCCTCCATGCCCTGGCTGCCGACCACTATCAGATCGGCCCCGGATTTCTCGGCCACGTCGAGCAGGGCGTCGGCGGCCTGGGCGTGGACCGCCAGACTCTCCACCTTGGCGGCCCCGCACCGGCGGGCCAGGTCGGCGGCTTCGACCAGGATGGAATCGACGTCCTCGGTGGGGCTCACGACGTGGGCCAGGTCATCGGGCATCTCGGCCCGTTCGGCCTCCAGCCGGGACCGGTCGACCGGTCGGTAGGCGGAGACGATCAGGAGCGTGGCGGAATCCCACGCCGCCAGGGAGGCCGCCCTGGTCACGGCCTGGGCCGCCGTCTCGGAGCCGTCGGTGCCGACCACGATGGTGGTGTACATCTCGAACCTCCGTGCTGGGGGAGCCGCCCGGCGGCGGGGCCCGACCCAGATGGTAACCGGCGGCGGGCCGTTGGTCCGTATCCGCCGCTTGCATCCGGAAACGGCGGTCCGCCCCGGGGACCAGGGAGCGGCGGTAGATTCGTCACTGTGACGGAACTGCGGCAGCGGGGTGGGACCGGGGAGCGGAGCTGCGCATGGTGCGGCCGGCGCTTCGAGGTGCCCCCGGCGCCGGTGGGCCGGCCCCGGCTCTACTGCCGGCGGTCGTGCCGGCAGCGCCATTTCGAGGCCCGTCGCCGGGCCCGGGAGCTGGGCCTGGCCGAGACGGAGGTGGTCGTGGCCCGCCGGGAACTGAGCCGGCTGGACGACCTGGTGTACGTGCTGGCCTGCGCCGTGGAGGACGTGGACGGGGACCTGGCGGGCGAGCACGACGAGTCCGATGTGAGGAGGGCCCTGGACTGGCTGCTCGATGCCGCCCGGCCCCTGGCCGACCTGTCCCGGCAGGGTTGGCTGTGACCCCCGGTCAGCGGCCGGGGGCCGGTTCGTGGACCGGGGCCGGTCGTCGATATTCCGGATAATCACGGTTATCCGTAACTCAGGGGTGGGCCGAGGGGGCCTCGGGGTACCGCTCTCCATTGACCGGGTCCCCTCGGGGGCCGATACTTGACACTGATCACTTACACGGGGGGTTTCACCATGACCGACACGACCACCGGCCCCGAAGCCGACGTGCGCAGCGGCGACCTCGAGGAGCTGGCCCGTACCGTCTCCACCAGCGAGAAGCAGGCGCTCATCCGGGAGGTCGGAACGACGTTCGACTCGCTCTTCACCTGGGACTACGAGAAGGGCCGCCGCCAGCAGCTCAACAAGCTCTACGAGAAGGCCAAGACGTCCCAGTGGAACGCCGAGACCGACATCGACTGGTCCATCGGCGGCCAGATCGACTGCGCCCGGGACCCGCAGAACCCGCTCAACACCATGGGCGCCACCGACGAGGGCCCCTTCGGGAAGCTCAACGCCGAGGAACGGGCCACCCTGGGGCACGCCTCCATGGCGTGGACGCTCAGCCAGTTCATGCACGGCGAGCAGGGTGCCCTGCTGTGCACGGCCAAGATCGTCGACGCCGTCCCATGGATCGACGCCAAGTACTACGCAGCCACCCAGGTGATGGACGAGGCCCGTCACGTCGAGGTGTACGCCAAGTACCTGCGGGAGAAGCTCGAGTGGGAGTTCCCCGTCAACGTCCACCTGAGGGAGCTGCTCGATACGGTCCTGGCCGATCCCCGCTGGGATTTCACCTACCTGGGTATGCAGATCATGGTGGAGGGACTGGCCCTGGCCGCCTTCGGGTTCCAGTACCAGTTCAGCCCGGACCCCCTCCTGAAGCAGATCACCCGCTACGTCATGTCCGACGAGGCCCGCCATGTGGCGTTCGGGGTCATCTCCTTGAAGGAGGCCTACCGTGACCTCAGCGCGGCCGAGGTCCGGGAACGCCAGGAGTTCTGTTACGAGGCGGCCATCCGCATGCGGGACCGGTTCCTCAGCCAGGAGGTCTGGGAGGCCATGGGCATGCCGGTCAAGGAATGCTGCGAGGTGATGCTGCACAACCCGGTGCAGCTCGAGTTCCGCCGGGTGCTGTTCTCCAAGATCGTCCCCAACCTGAAGAAGCTGGGCCTGCTCGACGCCGGTGACGGCTGGCTGCGCCAGCGCTTCGGCGAGCTCGGGGTCCTCGAGTTCGAGGACTGGGAGGACACCGGCGCCGAGTACGAGCGCCTGCAGCTCGGAACGGCCCTGTAGCTCTGGACGGGGGTCGGCGCCGGCCGGTGGGGCCGGCGCCGACCGTCACACCGGTGGGCTCAGCCGGCCGTCTTGCGGCTGGCGGCGCGGCTCTCCTGGGCTCTTTTGTCCCGGGCCTTCTTGCGGCGGATCCGGTCGTGCTTCCAGCGGACGGTTGAACGTGCTCCTCGGCCCATCCGGGGCAGGATAGTCAGTCCCTCAGGAACTTCACCACCGCGTCCAGGAACCGGAAGTCCTTCGGGGTGCCGAAATGGTCGGCGCCGGCCAGCGTCACCAGCCGGGCATCGGGCAGGGCGGCCATCAGCTGCTCGGCCGGCCCGACGAAGTCCCGGTCGCCCAGGACGACCAGCACCGGCACCGTCACCCCGGCCAGCTCGGCGGCCCGGACCGGCTCGTGGGGCCGGCGCAGGCAGGCCGCCAGGGCCGCCGGATCGTTGCCCGGGGCCTGGGCGAAGCGGGCGAAGGCACCGGAGGCCTCGTGGTCGGACTCCC